>NZ_JAYMYJ010000106.1:0-60239 GCF_035668035.1 Candidatus Thiothrix phosphatis
CCAACCGTTGCAGGCTCATCCAGCCCAACCAGTTGGAATTGCCCGTATTTATCATCTTCGCCCAAGGTGTACACCATCAGCCAGCGGTCAGTCGGGTGAACAATCCAGTATTCTTTGACCCCGTGCCGTTCGTAGAGCTTGCGCTTTTTTTCCATGTCCATGAGTGCGGAGGAAGGTGAAACGACCTCGACAATCCAGTCCGGCGCACCGCGACAGCCTTTGTCATCCAGCTTGCTGCGGTCACAAACCACCGTAATGTCGGGCTGGACGGTGGTGTCCACCTTGTCGTCGGCTTCCTGTTGGCGTGGCAGGCGGACATCAAACGGTGCGACATAGGGGCGGCAAGGTTTGCCACGCAGATGTTGCAAAATCTGTGAGCCTAATTCCAACACCACTTCCTGATGTTGCCGTGACGGCGCCGCCATTGCATACGCCACGCCGTCAACCAGTTCCCAATGCTCACCTTCCGGCCATTTTGCGTAATCGGCGTAGGTGTACCGTGCCTGTATCTGTTCTGCTGCACTCATTTTCCGTTTCTCCGCGTGGTTGCGCCAGCTCCAAACATAGCACAAACACCGTTGCTTATTCCCCGTAGCCCAACACCGCCAGATTCTGGCGGATCACCGCATCCAGGCGTTCCGCTGCCTGCATCTGTTGGTAAAGCGTGCGCGTCAATGCCTCCATCTTGGTTTCAAAGGCGATGCCGTCGTCTTCGATTTCAGCAGCGCCCACATAGCGCCCCGGTGTCAGCACGTAGTCATTGGCCTTGATGTCATCCAGCGTGGCGGCCTTGCAGAATCCGGCCCTATCTTCATAACTGCCGTCTTTCTTTTCGCCGCGCCACGCGTGATAGGTGCGGGCAATGGCGGCGATGTCGTCGCTGGTCAGTTCCTTGTGGGTGCGGTCAACCATCGAACCCAGGTTGCGGGCGTCGATGAACAGCGTTTCACCCTGCCGGTTGCGGAAATCGCGGCTGCTGTCCGCCTGCTTGGATTGGGTCAGGAACCACAAACACACCGGAATCTGCGTGGTGTAAAAGAGCTGCCCCGGTAACGCAATCATGCAGTCGACCAGATCGTTTTCGATAATCTTCCGGCGGATTTCACCTTCCGAGTTGGTGTTGGTGGACATGGAGCCGTTGGCCATGACAAACCCCGCCACGCCATTGGCAGAGAGCTTGGCAATCATGTGCAGAATCCACGCATAGTTGGCGTTGCCGGTCGGCGGCGCTTCGTAGCCCGCCCAGCGCGGATCACGGGTCAGCTCATCCGCGCCACGCCAGTCCTTCAGGTTGAAAGGCGGGTTAGCCATGATGAAATCGGCTTTCAGGTCAGGGTGCTGATCCTTGAAAAAGGTGTCAGCAGGCACATCGCCCAGATTCCCGGCAATGCCCCGGATGGCGAGGTTCATTTTCGCCAGCTTGTAGGTGGTGCCAGTGTTTTCCTGCCCATAAATGGAAATGTCTTTTTGGTTGCCGTGGTGACTTTGCACGAACTTGACCGACTGCACGAACATGCCGCCCGAGCCGCAGCACGGGTCGTAAATCTTGCCCTTGTACGGCTCGATCATTTCCGCAATCAGGTTGACCACACACTTGGGTGTGTAGAACTCGCCGCCCAGTTTGCCCTCCGCCGCCGCAAACTTGCCGAGGAAGTATTCATACACCCGCCCGACCACATCGTTTTCTTTGTCGTGGGTGGTGTCGATATTGCTGATGGTGTCAATGAGTGCCGCCAGCTTGCTGGGGTCAAGGCCGAGGCGGGAAAAGTAGTTGTCCGGCAATGCGCCGCGCAACGCCTTGTTGTGCTTTTCCAGCGTTGCCAGCGCCGTGTCGACCTTGAGGGCAATGTCCGGCTGTTTGGCGTAAGTCTGGATGTAAAGCCAGCGGGCTTGTTCCGGCAGGTAGAACACGTTTTTCATGGTGTAGAACTCCACCATGTCGAGGTAGGCTTCCTTGCCTTCGTCGATCAGTTCCTGTTCACGATCGGCGAATTTGTCACTGGCGAATTTCAGGAAAATCAGGCTGAGGATAACGTGCTTGTATTCGGAAGACTCGACCGTGCCGCGCAGTTTGTTGGCGGTGTCCCACAGGGATTCTTCAAAACCTTTTGATGCTTGCTGCTTGGCTGTCGCCGCCATTTGGTGCGCCCTTCGTCCATAAACCCAAAAGATACACCAAAGTGACGCCACCATGCCCATTTAACGCTATAAAGCGCGCGGGGCAGTACGCCTGACCCCGCGCCCGCAGCCACTATACGCAGCCGGTCGGCTTGGGCAGGCCACCGTACTTGGTGATGGGTTTCATTGGGCCGGTTTTCCACATGGCGAACATTTCTTTCTGATCCCTGCCAAGGTATTTGGAAAACTTGCGGATCGGCGGCACAACCGCCTGGTCATCGTAATATTCGCGCGCTTTCAGGATCTGATCCCACTTGTCATCCGTCAGCTCAATGCCGTCAACTTCAGCCATGGCGCGGCCAATTTCAGGCGTCCAGTCGTCCATGCTCAACAGGTAGCCATCGCCATCACGGGGGGGTAATTCGATACTCATCATTCAATCTCCTCAAATTGCCTAGTAATTTAATCAGGTATTGCAATGAAATGATAAATGAGGAGCAGTGTCAATATTCACATTGGCCATAAGCCTCGCAGCTATGGCGCAGATGCCATGGCCGGGGCAACCCTAAAGACCACCCCGGCCTGCGTTTTTATCAAGGTGCGCCGCTAATGAGCGAACCGTTCTGCACGGTAATGGCGGTTCCCCGCGCGCGCTGGAAAGCCGCCAGTTCGGTCTGGATTTCCACCGTCGCCGCCGGGCTGACCGTTGGGTCCAGGATGGAGCCATGCACACCTGCATTGAGGCGGACGACGCCATCCACCCCTGGCGTGGTGGCGGTGATGCTGGCCAGTTTCATGACCCCGATCAGCGGCTCAGTGCCGGATAAGGGCGCGCCCGCCACCCGGTTGGGAATGACTTGGTCGTTCAGCACTTCAACCATGTGCAGCGGCTGGTTGGCGGCGGCCTTTGCCCCCAACACCACCGGATCAGCCGCATCCACCATGGTTTGCGCCACCGCCATGAACGTGGCGTAATCGGCGGAACCCGGCACCAACCCGGCACTGCCCAGGCCAGCTTGGATAACTGGGCCAAATGTCGGCGAACCATCCAACAGGCGCGCAATCCCGCCGCCGGTTGTCACCAGCGACGCAGGCGTCGGGGTTGTTTCCGCCGCCAGATAGCCCGTGCCGACAATGCCGCCGAGGGAATGCCCGATGAAACCCACCTGCGCCGTATTCAATGGCACCGCGCTGATATTCCCCAAACTCCGCCGCAGCACCAACAGGTCAGCAATCCCCTGCCGGATATTGTCGCGCGAGGTCAGCAAGCTGGAAAGGTTGATGAAATGGCTGCCGGAACTGTCAACCACCCCGTCAGCGCCATCAGCACCCGTTGTGGCATTTTGCACATCCAGGTTGAACGTGCGTTCAGCGTCATCGGGAAACGCCGTGTTGGCCGCATTCAGGGGGTCTGCCGCATTGGTCACGCCGTGCAGCGGCAAATCGATGGCGATGCCGACGAAACCCGCATCCGCCAACGTATCCGCCAGCGCCAGCAAGTCTTCACGGTTACGGGAAATGCCATGCTGGAAAATCACCACCGGCCAACCGCCATCCGGCGGCGTGGCCCCAACCACTGACGTTGCATTGGGCACGGTCATCAGCACCGGAATGGTCTGGGTGGAAGTCGCCACTGGCGCAGGGTTGTAACGGGTCAGGAAAGAGCCGCCCGCCCCAGTCCAGAAACGGGTCAGCGGTGCGGTCGGGTTGGCCGCACTGGGCGCGCTCAGGTAATACGGCGTTTGCAGGGTGCCGATGTGCACGTCCGCCTTGCCCGCCAGCGCTGGCAGAACCGCTTTGGTGGAACCAATGGTTGGCGACATCTGCATCGCGCCCGCCGCCGCCTGGTTCCTGATCGCGTCCAGTTCCGGCGTGACGGATAAGGTGGTGAAACTCCAGCTCAACACAATGCCCGCAGCGCTGACGCCCTGGCTGGCCGCCACCGTTTCCTGGTTGTTCACCAGTTGGCGCACCGGCTCCAACGCCGCGTACTCGCCGCTCAAGGCGGTGGCGCTTTTCGCCAGCAAGTAGGCGGAATCACTGCTGGCCGCCTTGCCATCCGCACCCTTGATGGCGTTGGTCAACACCACCAAATAACTGGTGCTTTCCTTCAACGGCTTCAGCGGCAGCAACACCAGCGTATCCTTGTTGTCGCCCGTCGCAGCCGCCAACAGGTCGGCAGCGCCCAGTTCGCGCACCACGCCAGTAATTGCCTGGGTGGCGGCGTCCTTGGTCACTTCATAGACATGAATGCTGGAACCAACCTGTAGGGAGGCCGTATTCAGGCTATTGCCAAAAGCAGCGGTGATCGGCGCGCTCAGGCCAAAACCGTCCAGCGTGTTCAGGGCGGTGGCCAACGCCAACTGGCCGGTATTGGTGATGCTGGTGGTCGGGATGTTCAGCGTGCCATCCTTGGAGCCAGCCAGAAACAGGTCGTTGGTCTGCGGAATGGCACCCGACACAAGGTCAAACCGCGCCACCGCCGAACCGGCCCCCGTCGCCGTGGTATCCGTCGACGCATTAAAATCATAGTCGTTGGAATCATTACAGCCGTTGAGCCCCAACAACCCCAACGCAAGCAGGACGCTCGCCTGCAAGTGACGCAGTTTCATACAAGCCTCCTCCTAGAATGACCAATTGAGCTGGGCGCTGACAACATCCACATCGCTGTCATACAGGCCGCGCAAAGCATAGCCCGTCGCGCTGTCAATATTGTCGATCGGGGTGTCATCCACAAACAGGTGGCTGTAGCCCACGTCGACACTCAGGTTTTTCTTCAGCTTGTAATTGGCGCCAGCGGAAACCCAGGTGCGGTCGCTGTCCGGGATGCGCGCTGTGCGGTGCAAGGCGTCCGGCACCGGCGACTCATCCAGCGCCACGCCGGTGCGCAGCTTCAGGCGCTCGTTACGCTGGTAATTCAACCCAAGGGAATAACGGTTGGCATCCTTCCAACTTTCATCCACATCGGAAATGACCGCGCCAGTGTCAGCGTTGGTCACCCGCAGGCGTTTGAAGCTGCTCCATTGGGTGCGGGTGACATCCCCCAGCACCTCCACCTTGTCATTCAATTTGTGGGCAACCGACAGGGACACGATCGCGGGCAAATCCGCCTCCGCAGCAGCGGGCGCATCGTTGAAGCGGGTGACGCCAGTCGCCGTCAGGATCGGCTGGAGGGCGGGATTGACGGTGTAATCCGCCGTACCCTCCAGATTGTGCTTAATCTTGGAACGGTAACTGAGGCCAAGCTTGGTCTTGTCGGTCGGCTTGTACAAAACACCGGCATTGTAGTTGAACGACCAATCATCCCCCTTGATGGTCGCCTTGCTGTCGGTGGCCGCGTTGCCCACCTTCGGCAACGCCGTCAAGCACTGGGTCAGCAATGCACCACTATTGGCGGCGCTGGCGATGCTGCGGCAAGTCGCCGCCGAATCAATCGCACTGCTGAGGGTGACATCAATGTATTGGGCGCTGACGCCGCCGCCCACCGACAGCTTGTCATTGACCTCGTAGGAAACCGCCGGATTGATATTGACCGTCTTCATATCGGACTTGAGCGCATGGTAGCGGCCATACCAGCCGTCATCGTAATTGGTTTCCAGGCCAAACGGCGCATTGATCCCCAAGCCCGCCTTGGTGCGCTCATTGATCGGGTATACCGCATAGAAATTGGGCACAACGGCGCTCTTGTCCGTACTGCCATTGACGCCGCCCAACGCGGTTTCGGCAGCGGCGACATTCCCGCCGGTCAATGCCGGGTTGACCCGCGACGCCACATTGGTGAAGTTGGCCTGCGGCATAATGAAGTGAACGGCGGCGGACACTTGCTTCGTATCCTTCAGCTCCGACATCCCGGCGGGATTGAACCAGATGGTCGACGCATCTTCCGCGCTGGCGGCCGCCCCCGCAAACGCGTTGCCCATGCCGGAAGCCGAACTCTCAACCAAACCAAACCCCGCCGCATACAACGGCGAACTGGCGCAGCAAAAAAACGCGCTTCCCACCCATATCCTGCATGATGTTTTCATGACGCTCCTCCTCCTATTCGATGACACATATTTTTCTCGGTTACAGTTCTGTTAATTTAGCAGGATTAACGGAACAAATGCCTTATTTGATTACGAAAAACATCGGGCTGTCCCGAATTGGGCGGTTTTCAACCACTCTGGCGCACCATCATCACGACCGAAATCAGCAGCAGGCCAATGGTGGTGGGCAATTTGACCAGTAAAGCTGCCCACCCTGCCCAGCACAAGCCCGAACGAAACGCCCACAGCCTTACCCGAACGTGTAAACCCGCACGCTTTCCTGTTCATTGGGATCATTACGCGACACCAGCGCAATCGCCTCCTCCGTGCTGCTCAAGTTCACGGGCTGGTGAGGCACGCCATCGGGGATAAAAATAAAATCCCCCTGCTGGTTGATGATCGACTTGGAAAGATTTTCCCCATAAAAAGTCTGCACCCTGCCCTTCAGCAGATAAATCGCCGTCTCAAAACCGTCATGATAGTGCGGCTCTGCCTTCGCGGAGGGCGGAATGATCACGATATTCATGGAAATTCCGCTTGATCCGGCGGTTTTCCCCGAAATACCGACATAGTTTGGCAACTGCTGAACGGTATCGACGGTTTCTGCGGGTCTTACCGTCACAATATCCTGCTCCAGATTCACGGCAATACCTCCTGCCTATGTCACATTTACTACCCAGGCGGCCAGTATAGCCCGCCGCCCAACCACCGCCTAAATTCCGCCGCCGCAGCCGGGAGAATGCGCCCCCTTGAAAACGGCGGTGGCAGCACGAACTATAGGGGAACAAGGCGCGCCCAAACCGCCGTCACAGGACAACACCATGCCTGAATCTTCCTGGTTACTGCTGCTGTTGCTGACAGTGGCCGCCATCGCCGCCTTTGCGTGGCCGCATCACCGTTTGCGCAAGGCGGTGGATGCGCCGTTTCCGGCGGCGTGGCGGGAAATCGTGCTCCGCAACCTGCCCGTCTACCAGCGGATGCCCACCAGCCTGCAACGCCAGTTGGAACAGCGCATCCAGCAATTTCTGCACCAAAAGCATTTCACCGGCTGCAACGGCCTGGAAATCACCGACGAAATCCGCGTGACCATCGCCGCCGACGCCTGCCTGCTGATCCTCAACCGCAACACCGGCGTTTACCCCGGCCTGCGCTACATCCTGGTCTACCCTGACGGCTTCCGCGTCACCGCCGAGAGCAGCGATGCGGCCGGACTGGTCAGCACCCGCTGGCGCGGCCTGTCCGGCGAGTCGTGGAGCAATGGCAAGGTGATCCTATCGTGGGCGGATGTCATGCGCGGCAACCGCGATTTCACCGACGGCGCCAATGTCGCCCTGCATGAATTCGCCCATCAACTGGACTACGAGGACGGGGCCACCAATGGCGCGTCCCTCCTCAGCAGCGCGGCGCGCTACCAACGCTGGGCGGAAGTGCTGGGTGGGGAGTTCGCCGCCTTGCAACAAGCCGCCGTCCAGGGCGAGGAAACCCTGCTGAATTACTATGGTGCGACCAATCCCGCCGAGTTTTTCGCCGTCGCCACCGAACATTTCTTCGAACAGCCGCAACAACTGGCGGAACAGCACCCCGCGCTGTTTGCCGAATTGCAGCGTTATTACCGCATCAACCCGGCGGAATGGCGACCGACAGCGCAGCCGCCAAGCTGATCCAGGAAACCGGCTACCACCGCCGCGACGCCGAACTGGCCGAGCTACAAGCGCAGCTTCCTCAATGCTAGCGTATATGCTAGCATTGAACCATCAAGACCAGCGCGAGTAACCTGCTTGAACGTCATCATTGATACCAACGTCATGGTCGCAGCCCTGTTGGGAAAAGAGGATGCCGCTGCCCGGCAGACGATAGGGCTTGCCTTGCAAGACAAGCTTACTCCCTTGATGGGCGATGCCCTGTTCAACGAATATCTGGACGTGATCAGCCGCGAAGATCTCATGCAGAAATGCCCGTTCAACAGCGATGAGCGCATGGATTTTCTGGCCGCTTTCTTCTCCAGTTGCCAATGGTGCAGGATTTATTTCGGCTGGCGACCCAACCTGCAAGACGAAGGTGACAACCACCTGATTGAACTCGCTATCGCGGGTGGAGCCAAATACATCATCACCACCAATGTGCGTGATTTCAAAAACGGGGAACTGCTTTTCGACAACCTGAGAGTCGTGACTCCCCAGGAATTTATCAAGGAGGCGTTATGGGCGTAATCACAGTCAGGCTGCCGGAAGATACCCACCAACGGGTCAAAAACCTAGCGGCTTCCCGCAACATCAGCATCAACAAGCTGTACGAAGAGTTCACCATCATGGCGTTAACTGAATTTGACGCGGAAAACCGTTTCAAAGCGCTGGCCAGCCGTGGCAATAAACAACGAGGGTTGGAATTGCTAAAGAAACTGCAAAACCATTTTGGGGATTCCGCCTGAGAATCCGGATATGCAACAGAAAACGGCCAGCCGCATCGGCTGGCCGCTGATCACGGCAGCGCTTAGTCCGACAAGCCCAGGTTGCGCCAGATGCCCATGCTCGGCTCAACCCGGTTCATGGTGTAGAAATGCAAGCCTGGCGCGCCGGTTTCCAGCAGGTTTTCGCACAGCAACGTGACGAATTCCGTGCCGAAATCGGTGATCGCTTCGGCATTGTCGCCGTAGGTTTCCAGTTGCTTGCGCAGCCAGCGCGGGATTTCCGCCCCGCACATGTCGGAAAACCGCGCCAGTTGGGTGTAGTTGGTGATCGGCATAATGCCGGGCACGATCGGGATGTCCACGCCCCTGGCGGTGCAGGCGTCAACAAAGTGCCAATAGGCGTCCGCATTGTAGAAATACTGCGTGATGGCGCTGTTGGCGCCCGCCTTGACCTTGCGCACAAAGTTGTCGATGTCGGATTTCAGGTTCGGTGCCTGCGGGTGCATCTCCGGGTAGGCCGCCACTTCGATGTTGAAATGGTCGCCGGTTTCCTGGCGGATGAATTCCACCAGTTCGTTGGCGTAACGGAATTCGCCGATGTCGCGCGTGCCGGAGGGCAGGTCGCCGCGCAGGGCGACGATGTGCCGGATGCCGTTGCCTTGGTAGGTTTGCAGGATTTCACGGATTTGCTCTTCACTGGAGCCGACGCAGGACAGGTGCGGCGCCGCCTCGATGCCGGAATCGCGCTGGATTTCCAGCACCGTATTCAGCGTATTGGTTTGCGTGGAACCGCCCGCGCCATAGGTGACGGAAAAGAAACGCGGCTTCAGTTCCGCCAGTTGCGTGCGCACCGCCCGCAGGTTTTCCGCGCCCTTCTCAGTCTTGGGCGGGAAAAATTCGAAGCTGAAAATCAGGTCGTCACGTTGTTCGTGCTCATGTTCGTGTGCATCATTCATAACTAAACTCTCATCCAGCGGGCACCCGCCCGCTTCAGTTGGGATTTCATCTGACTCCATACACTGGAAACAACAGGCGGTGCAGGTTCCTGCGTCTGCAATTCGGGAATCGCCTGCCTGATCTGCCGGACAAGCAATGTCCAGGCATGATCAGGCTGGGAAACCGGCAAAGCCGCCAGGGCTTGCCCAATTTGCAACACCAAGGCGTGATAGACAAACAGGTTCTGGAAGTCCGCCCGCAAACCTTGCAAGGCGCATATTTCTGCCAGCTGCAAATACCGCCATACCCTCGGGTCTGATTCCGGCAACTGCCGCGCCCGCCAGTACAGGTAAAACGGCAAGTTATAGGGCATCGCCTTGCCGACGCCCACCAGCGAATCCGCCGCCAAAACCCGGTCACACAAGGCCTGCGGCTGATCCAGGCCAATGCCGAACAATTGCCGCAGACCGCTTTCGATGGCCTGCCCCGCAGCGTCTTCAACCGCCATGCCCGCCTGCGCCGTATGGGTATGGTAGTTGATCCAATGCCCCAGTTGCACGCGCGCGTCCTGAGCCTCAGCCTGCGTTTTGCGCCGGTAGTATTCCCGCACCCGCGCTTTCGCATCGAACCACGGGGCCAGTTCCACCGGCGCATGGGACAAGACCGCCAATTGCGTCATGCCAAACGGTTCAATGTGGCTCCAGCCAAACCCGGCTTGTTGCGCCAGATCCGCCAGCTTTTCCGGCGACAGCAGGAAATAATGCGCTCCCGGCGACAAGGCCGCGAGCAGTTCCCCCGGTGGCGTTTGTGGTTCCAAAGCCCCGGCGCGTGGCGTGGTCAGTAGCAGCACGCCGCCCGGATTCAGCCGTGCGCGCAACTCCTGCAAAAACGCCAACGGTTGCGGCACATGTTCCAACACTTCCGTCGCATAGATGCAATCGAACTGCTGGCTTTGCACCACTGGCGCATCTTTCAGGTAATGGGCATGGATGGGGATTTCCAGCAGTTTTTGCCCCATCACGCCATAAGCGGATGGCTCCAGTCCGATAACGGTTTGCGCATCCCACAAAGTACGGCAATAGTCCAGCGCAACCCCGGCATTGCAGCCAATTTCCAGCACTGAGCGGAAACCGGCGAACGGCAAGCGCTCCAGCAGGCCCACTTTCCAGTCCAGCCCGCCCACCATTTCCAGGTAATGGTAAATGTAGTAGGGGAAATCAGGGTCTTGCAAAATGATGTTCTGGTCAGGGTATGGCACCAGAAAGCGTTCCATGTCAGGGAACCACGCGCTGCCGCATGCCCCGCACAGGGCCGCTTCCATCATGCCCATTTCCTTGACCCAGTGGGCGACCTGCAACACCAGATGGTTGTGCTGCGTATTGCCACACACGGCACAGGCCTCGGTGGTTGCAGGGCGTGGCCCGTACCAGACGACCCGCTCATTTTGCATATGGATTTGGCCCTCTGAGAAAGAAACCCCTCCTAACCTCCCCTTGTCAGGGGAGGAACAGGAAGGTGCCATTACCCTCTTACTCCCTCCCCTGATAAGGGGAGGGTTGGGGTGGGGTTTCTTCGGGATTTCCTAATAGCGGTAATGATCCGCCTTGTAAGGCCCTTCCACCGCAACGTCGATGTACTGCGCCTGGAACTCGGTCAGGGTGGTCAGTTGCGCGTTCAGTTTCCTCAACTGCAAACGGGCGACCTTCTCATCCAGATGTTTCGGCAGGGTGTAGACGTTGATCGGGTATTCGCCGCTGTCACGTTTAGTCCACAGTTCAATCTGCGCGATGGTCTGGTTGGCGAAGGAGGAGGACATGACGTAAGACGGATGCCCAGTCGCACAACCGAGGTTCACCAGGCGGCCTTTGGCCAGCAGGGTGATGCGCTTGCCATCCGGGAAGATGATGTGGTCGACCTGCGGCTTGATTTCTTCCCACTGGTATTTTTCCAGCGAGGCGACATCGATTTCATTGTCGAAATGGCCGATGTTGCAGACGATGGATTCATTTTTCATCTTCGCCATGTGGTCATGGGTGATGACGTGGTAGTTGCCAGTCGCGGTGACGAAGATGTCAGCTTTATCCGCAGCGTAATCCATGGTCACGACGCGGTAGCCTTCCATCGCCGCTTGCAGGGCGCAGATCGGGTCGATTTCCGTCACCCATACCTGGGCGGACAAGGCGCGCAGGGCCTGGGCGGAACCTTTGCCGACGTCGCCGTAGCCGCACACCACGGCGATCTTGCCTGCAACCATCACGTCGGTGGCGCGCTTGATGCCGTCAACCAGGGACTCGCGGCAGCCGTACAGGTTGTCGAATTTGGATTTGGTGACGGAATCGTTGACGTTGATGGCCGGGAATTTCAGCTCGCCACGCGCATGCATCTGGTACAGGCGGTGTACGCCGGTAGTGGTTTCTTCGGTGACGCCACGCACTTCCGCCAGACGGGCGCTGTACCAGTTGGGGCTGGTTTCCAGGCGGTTGCGGATGGCGGCGTACAAATAGGTTTCCTCTTCGGAAGTCGGGTTGGCGACCAGGGAAGGATTTTTTTCCGCCCGCGCGCCCAGGTGCAGCAGCAGGGTTGCGTCGCCGCCATCATCCAGGATCATGTTGGCTTGCTGACCGTTTGGCCACTCGAAGATTTTGTGGGTGTATTCCCAGTACTCGGCCAGTGATTCGCCTTTGAATGCAAAGACTGGCGTACCGGCGGCGGCGATGGCGGCAGCGGCATGATCCTGGGTGGAGAAGATATTGCAGGAAGCCCAGCGCACATCAGCGCCCAGCGCTTGCAGGGTTTCAATCAGCACCGCGGTCTGGATGGTCATGTGCAGGGAACCGGCAATGCGCGCGCCTGCCAACGGCCTGGAGGCGGCGAATTCCTCACGGATAGCCATCAGCCCTGGCATTTCATGCTCGGCGATCTTGATTTCCTTGCGGCCCCAATCAGACAAAGCAAGGTCGGCGACAACGTAGTCGTTAAAAGTAGCCATATTGTAAGTCTCCTAAATTCTTGTTACAGGCCAGCGGCGGAACGCAGCGCCTCAGCCTTGTCAGTGCGTTCCCACGGCAGGTCAAGGTCATCACGGCCGAAGTGACCGTAGCTTGCGGTGCCGCGATACATTGGGCGCAACAGGTCGAGCATTTTGGTGATGCCGTAAGGGCGCAGGTCGAAGTGTTCACGCACCAGCGCTTCGATCAGGCTTTCGTCCACCTTGTTGGTGCCGAAGGTGTCCACCGTGATGGAAGTCGGTTGCGCCACGCCGATGGCGTAGGAGACTTGGATTTCGCAGCGGTCGGCCAAACCAGCCGCCACAATGTTTTTGGCCACATAGCGGCCAGCGTAGGCAGCGGAGCGGTCAACCTTGGATGGGTCTTTGCCGGAGAAGGCGCCGCCGCCGTGGCGCGCCATGCCGCCGTAGGTGTCAACGATGATTTTGCGGCCTGTCAGGCCACAATCGCCGACCGGGCCGCCGATGACGAAGTTGCCGGTTGGGTTGATGTGGAATTTGGTGTCCTTGTGCAGCCATTCCGTTGGCAGGACAGGGAAAATGACATGTTCCATCACCGCCACGCGCAGGTCATCCAGGCTGATGTCCGGGCTGTGCTGGGTGGACAGGACAACGGCGTCAATCGCCACGATCTTGCCTGCTTCATAGCGCACGGTGACCTGGGATTTGGCATCCGGGCGCAGCCAAGGCAGGGTGCCATCCTTGCGCACTTCGGATTGCTTGCGCACCAGACGGTGGGCGTAGGTCAGCGCGGCAGGCATCAATACGTCGGTTTCATTGGTGGCGTAACCGAACATCAGGCCCTGGTCGCCAGCGCCTTGCTCTTCCGGTTTGGCGCGGTCCACGCCCATGGCGATGTCAGGGGACTGTTTGCCCAGCGCATTGATGACAGCGCAGGTATGGCCGTCGAAACCGATTTCGGAATTGTTGTAGCCGATGTCGTTGACCACATCGCGCACGATGTTTTCGTAGTCGATTTCAGCGGTGGTGGTGATTTCGCCCGCCAGCACGACCATGCCGGTCTTGGTCAGGGTTTCGCAGGCGACGCGCGCATACGGGTCTTTGGCGATGATGGCGTCCAGAATGGCGTCGGATACCTGATCCGCCATTTTGTCTGGGTGGCCTTCGGAAACAGACTCGGAAGTAAACAAATAACTTCTCTCAGTCATTTACGTTCTCCTTAAACAAAAGTAAAAATGAATGACTGAGCGCCGTTATGTCTTGAAGCACAGCCCGAGCCTGGCAGGGTTGGAGCCCCCGTCGCAACGCTCCTCGGACTGGAACGCGCAATCATAGCGGAAAGATAATGATCATGCAGCATTCAGGGTTATTCGGGTTCTCCCAATTTTCCCATTATTGGTCAGCTATCTATCTAACAAGGGAGAGTTGCCCCTTCCCAGGAAGTCCGCCACAATACAAGAGCTTTTATCTGCCTGAATAATAACCATGCAAGCGGGCGCTGCTGTTTCGTCTTGGTCGCGCTTACGGAATGGCGGTTAATGACAAGGCAATGCAGGAATTCCATGCTGAAACTGCCTCATGCCATTGTGCAGTCTATAATGTGTCCTGCCATTCGCCAATTTTAAGACCGTGTCTTTTACACGGCGCTTCACACTATTTGAAAACTACAGGAGACCCGTCAATGACTACACGCCGCGAGTTGGCCAACGCAATCCGCGTACTGGCGATGGATGCCGTACAAAAAGCAAATTCCGGGCATCCGGGCGCACCGATGGGGATGGCAGATATTGCTGAAGTCCTCTACAACGATTACATGTCCCACAACCCACAGAATCCACAATGGGCTAACCGTGACCGTTTCGTCATGTCGAATGGTCATGGCTCTATGCTGCCTTATTCCGTCTTGCACCTGACCGGCTATGACATCTCCATGGATGACCTGAAAGCCTTCCGCCAGCTGCATTCCAAAACCCCGGGCCACCCGGAATACGGCTATGCGCCGGGTATCGAAACCACGACCGGCCCATTAGGCCAAGGCATCAGCAATGCGGTCGGCATGGCGCTGGCGGAAAAGGTGCTGGCTGCACAGTTCAACAAGCCGGGGCACGACATCGTTGACCACTATACTTATGTGTTCCTCGGCGACGGCTGCCTGATGGAAGGCATTTCCCACGAAGCCTGCTCCTTCGCCGGTACGCTGGGTCTGGGCAAGCTGATTTGCTTCTACGATGACAACAATATTTCCATCGACGGTGAAGTGGACGGCTGGTTTACCGACAATACCCCCAAGCGCTTTGAAGCTTACGGCTGGCATGTCGTGGCGGGCGTCAACGGCCATGATGCAAACTCCATCAAGGCTGCGGTCGAAGCTGCCCGTGCTGAAACTGGCAAGCCTTCCATCATCTGCTGCAAGACCACCATCGGCTACGGCTCGCCGAACAAGGCAGGTTCCCACGACTGCCACGGTGCGCCGCTGGGCAATGATGAAATCGCCCTGACCCGTCAGGCACTGGGTTGGGAATATGGCCCGTTTGAAATTCCTGAGCAGGTTTATGCCGGTTGGGATGCCAAAGCCAAAGGTGCGGCAGCGGAAGAAGCTTGGAGCGGCAAGTTTAGCGCTTATGCGGCGGCCTACCCTGCGGAAGCGGCTGAATTCACGCGCCGCATGGCCGGTGAATTGCCTGCCAACTGGGCGGAAGAATCCACCAAAGCCATTGCGGCGGTGAATGCAAAAGCTGAATCCCCGGCGACCCGTGTGGCTTCCAAAGGCGCACTGGACGCTTTCGGTGCCTTGCTGCCGGAAATGCTGGGCGGCTCCGCTGACCTGACGCCTTCCAACAACACCTTCCACAAGTCCAGCAAGCACATCAGCCCTGGGCATGGCAAGGCGCAGGACTTCAGCGGCAATTACCTGTCATACGGTGTGCGCGAGTTCGGTATGAGCGCGATCATGAACGGCATTACCCTGCATGGCGGTTTCATGCCTTATGGCGCCACCTTCCTGATGTTCTCTGAATATGCCCGAAATGCCCTGCGGATGGCGGCATTAATGAATATTCACAGCATTTTCGTTTACACTCACGACTCTATCGGTTTGGGTGAGGATGGCCCCACCCATCAGCCGGTTGAACAGATTCCGACGCTGCGCATGATTCCGCGCATGTCGGTATGGCGCGCTTGTGATGCGGTGGAAACCATTGTTTCCTGGAAACACGCGATTGAATACCAAGGCCCAAGCTGCCTGATCTTCTCGCGCCAGAACCTGAAACATCAGGTTCGCACGCCGGAACAGATTGCCAATATCGCCAAAGGCGGGTATATCCTGAAAGATACGGACGGCACGCCTGATGTCATCGTGATTGCCACCGGTTCCGAAGTCGCGCTGGCGATGGACGCAGCCGAGCAGTCCGACAAGAAAGTCCGCGTGGTTTCCATGCCATCGACTGACGTGTTTGATGCCCAGGATGCCGCCTACAAGGAATCTGTCCTGCCAGCAGCGGTGACTGCCCGCGTTGCGGTGGAAGCGGCGATTGGTGATGGTTGGTACAAGTACGTTGGTTTGAACGGCAAGGTTGTGTGCATGACCAGCTTCGGCGAATCAGCCCCGGCTGGCCAGCTGTTCAAGGAATTCGGTTTCACGGCTGAAAACGTGCTGAATGCGATCAACGCCGTCGCATAAACAAAATGCCAGGCGGCTTTTCAAGAGAGGGGAAAGCCGCCGCTGATTTTATCGTTTGAGTGAATGACAACGAGGAGCTATTCATGACTATCAAAGTAGGTATCAACGGTTTTGGCCGCATTGGCCGTATGGCGTTCCGCGCAATCGCGAAAGACTTCCCGGACATCGAAGTCGTCGCCATCAATGACCTGCTGGATGCTGACTACCTGGCATACATGCTGAAGTACGACTCCGTACATGGCCGTTTCAACGGTGAAGTTGGCGTTGAAGGCGGCCACATGGTCGTCAACGGCAAAACCATCCGCCTGACGGCTGAAACTGACCCTGCCAAGCTGGCGTGGGGCGAGGTCGGCGCTGACCTCGTGCTGGAGTGCACCGGCTTCTTCCTGACAGAAGAAGGTTGCCAGAAGCACATCGCCGCAGGTGCGAAGAAAGTTGTCATGTCTGCGCCTTCCAAGGACAAGACCCCAATGTTCGTCTACGGTGTGAACCACGCTGTTTACGCAGGTCAGGCGATCGTTTCCGCCGCTTCCTGCACCACCAACTGCTTGGCTCCTGTGGCCAAAGTCCTGAACGACAAGTGGGGCATCAAACGTGGCCTGATGACGACCGTGCATGCTGCAACCGCCACCCAGAAAACCGTTGATGGCCCTTCCAAGAAAGATTGGCGCGGTGGCCGTGGCATCCTGGAAAACATCATCCCATCCTCCACTGGCGCGGCCAAAGCGGTAGGCAAAGTCCTGCCGGAACTGAACGGCAAACTGACGGGTATGGCTTTCCGTGTCCCAACCTCTGACGTTTCCGTCGTTGACCTGACCATCGAGCTGAACAGCCCGGCTTCCTACGCTGACATCTGCGCGGCGATGAAGGCAGCGTCCGAAGGCGACCTGAAAGACGTGTTGGGTTACACCGATGAGAAAGTGGTTGCGACTGACTTCCGTGGTTGCACTGCCCCTTCCACTTTCGATGCTGAAGCGGGCATCGCGCTGGATGAAACCTTCGTCAAAGTCGTCGCTTGGTACGACAACGAATACGGTTACACCTGCAACATGCTGCGTTTCGTCAAGCATGTAGCGGCTAACTAAGTTGCTTGGGCGGGTCTGGCAGTTTCTTGTCAGACCCAGCCTCATTCCCAGATCACTCAAATAAATCACAACACAACGCTTTATTTGACTGATTTGAATCCGAGGAGCATCACATGGCTTTCATCAAGCTGACCGACCTGGACCTGAAAGGCAAACGTGTCCTGATCCGTTCCGACCTGAACGTGCCTGTCAAAGAGGGCAAGGTCACATCCGACGCACGCATCACCGCCTCCCTGCCCACCTTCAAATTCGCCCTGGAAGCAGGCGCGAAAGTGATGGTCATGTCCCATTTGGGCCGCCCGGTTGAAGGCGAGTATGACGAACAGTTCTCGCTGGCGCCGGTCGCCGCCGACCTGTCCGCCAAGCTGGGCAAGGAAGTCCGTCTGGTGAAAGACTACCTGGAAAGCGCGCCGGACGTTGCCGAAGGCGAACTGGTGTTGCTGGAAAACGTCCGCTTCAACAAGGGCGAAAAGAAAGACAACGAAGAGCTGGCAAAGAAATATGCCGCCCTGTGTGATGTGTTCGTCATGGATGCTTTCGGTACGGCCCACCGTGCCCAAGCCTCCACCCACGGCGTGGGCGTCAATGCGCCGGTCGCCGCTGCGGGCATCCTGCTGAGTAACGAGTTGGATGCGCTGGCGCAAGCGCTGGCCAATCCTGCCCGCCCGATGGTGGCGATTGTGGGCGGCTCCAAAGTTTCCACCAAACTGACGGTGCTGGAAGCGCTTGCCGAGAAAGTTGACCAACTGGTGGTTGGTGGCGGCATTGCCAACACCTTCCTGAAAGCCTCTGGCAAGAACGTCGGCAAATCCTTGTGCGAAGACGACCTGGTTCCAACCGCGCAGGCGCTGATGGAAAAAATGGCTGCCCGTGGTGCCAGCATCCCAGTTGCGGTTGATGTGGTCTGCGGCAAGAATTTCTCCGCCGACGAACCGGCTGTGCTGAAAGACGCTGGCGATGTGGCTGATGACGACATGATTTTCGACATCGGCCCCAAATCCGCGCAGGAACTGGCTGACATTATCGCCAAGGCTGGCACCATCGTGTGGAATGGCCCGGTTGGCGTCTTCGAATTCGACCAATTCGGCGCAGGCACCAAAACCGTTTCCATGGCGATTGCCAACGCGGATGGTTTCTCGCTGGCTGGTGGTGGCGACACGATCGCTGCCATCCAGAAATACGACATCTACGACAAGGTGTCTTACATCTCCACCGCTGGTGGCGCGTTCCTCGAATACCTGGAAGGCAAAACACTGCCTGCGGTAGCCATGCTGGAAGCGCGCGCCAAAGCCTAGGCGTCGTTGTCTGGGGCCGCGTGGCGGCCTCAGATTCCTGATACAAACGCCATAAAATAAGCATAAACTAGCAACATCGGCACACAGTTATAGGTGCAATAGTGAGAAGGACAAAAATTGTAGCCACATTGGGGCCTGCCACAAGCACACCGGAAGCCATCGACGCCGTTATCCGGGCGGGGGTGGACGTTGTGCGACTCAATTTTTCCCATGGTTCCCATGCAGAACATGCCGCCCGCGCCGAACTGGTGCGTTCCCTGGCGCATAAAGCCGGGAGGGTGGTTGGCATCCTCGGCGATTTGCAAGGGCCAAAACTGCGCATCGCCCGCTTCAAGGACGGCAAAATCACCCTCAAGCCGGGCGACCCTTTCATTCTGGACGCAGATATGGCGAATGACGCAGGCGACCAGCACAGGGTCGGCCTGGGTTACAAGGAACTGGTTGATGACGTCAGGCCGGGTGATGAGCTATGGCTGGATGACGGGCGCATCGTCCTGGAAATCCAGTCCATCCAGGGCCATGAAATCCACACCCGCGCCATCAACGGCGGCGTCCTGTCCAACAACAAGGGACTGAACCGCCGGGGTGGGGGCCTGAGCGCCGCCGCCCTGACCGACAAGGACAAGGAAGACATCGCCGCTGCCGCCAGCATCAATGTGGATTTTCTGGCGGTGTCGTTTCCGCGCAGCGCGGGCGACATCCATGAAGCCCGCCGCTTGGCGGTGGAGGCAGGCTGCAAGGCCGCCATCGTCGCCAAGATGGAGCGCGCTGAAACCATGGAAGAAGCCATCCGCGACGAAATCATCCTGGCTTCCGACGCCATCATGATTGCGCGTGGCGACCTGGGGGTGGAAATCGGCGACGCCAAACTGCCGCGCGCGCAGAAATGCCTGATCAGCCGCGCCCGCACCCTTAACCGCGCCGTCATCACCGCCACCCAGATGATGGAAACCATGACCGAAAACCCCATCCCCACCCGGGCGGAGGTGTTCGACGTGGCGAACGCCGTCATTGACGGCACCGACGCGGTGATGCTCTCGGGTGAAACCGCCACCGGCAGGCACCCAGCGCTGGTGGTCAGCACCATGTCGGCGATTTGTGCGGAGGCGGAAACCTCCAACGAAGTCCGCGTCTCCAGCCACCGTATGGAAGACCGCTTCGAACGCATCGATGAAGGCATTGCGATGGCCACCATGTACACCGCCAACCACATGGGCGTGCGGGCGATCGCCGCACTGACGGAATCCGGCGCCACCCCGTTGTGGATGTCGCGCATCAGTTCCGGCATCCCGGTTTACGCGCTGACTTCCACCGATGAAGCCGCCCGCAGGGTCAGCCTGTACCGAGGTGTTTACCCGGTAAAATTGCATGACCCCCTCAAAGATCCCAAAATAGCCAATCGCCAAGCGGTTGAGCTGATGATTGCCGCAGGGATTGTCGAGGAAGGCGATCTGGTCATCATCACCAAGGGCGACCTGATGGGGATCAAGGGAGGCACCAACCAAATGAAGATGCTGCGGGTTGGCGAACACCAGAATGGCTAAGGCCATCAATATAGTTAACTAAACATTTGAGGAGAACGATATGGCCCTGATTTCAATGCGTCAGTTGTTGGATCATGCCGCCGAACACGGCTACGGCATGCCAGCATTCAACGTCAACAACATGGAGCAGGTTCACGCCATCATGCAGGCTGCCGCTGCGACCAACTCACCCGTCATTATGCAAGGTTCTGCTGGTGCCCGTTCCTATGCAGGCGAACCGTTCCTGCGCCACCTGATCATGGCTGCGGTTGAAATGTACCCACACATCCCGGTGTGCATGCACCAGGATCACGGTGCCGAGCCAGCGGTTTGCTTCCGTTCCATCCAATCCGGCTTCACCTCCGTCATGATGGACGGCTCCCTGCAAGCGGATGGCAAAACACCTTCCAGCTACGAATACAACGTCGAGGTCACCCGCAAGGTGGTTGAACTGGCGCATGCCTGCGGCGTGTCCGTGGAAGGCGAACTGGGCTGCCTGGGTTCCCTGGAAACCGGCATGATGGGCGAGGAAGACGGCCACGGCGCGGAAGGCGTGCTGGACCATTCCCAATTGCTGACCGACCCGGAAGAAGCGGCGGACTTCGTCAAGAAAACGGGCGTTGATGCGCTGGCAATTGCCATCGGCACTTCCCACGGCGCGTACAAGTTCACCCAGAAACCTTCCGGCAAGGTGCTGCGCATCGACCGCGTGAAGGAAATCCATGCGCGCATCCCTAGCGTCCATCTGGTCATGCACGGTTCTTCTTCCGTCCCACAGGACTGGCTGGAAATCATCAACAACTACGGCGGCGACATGGGCCAGACCTACGGCGTGCCGGTCGAGGAAATCGTCGAAGGCATCAAGCACGGTGTGCGCAAGGTCAACATCGACACCGACCTGCGGATGGCCTCCACCGGCTCTATCCGCCGCCACATGGCCGAAAACCGCTCCAACTTTGACCCGCGCAAATACCTGAAAGAATCCACCAAAGGCATGACGGAAATCTGCAAGGCACGTTACGAAGCCTTCGGTTGCGCAGGCATGGCGGATAAGGTCAAGCCTGTTTCCTTGGAAGCCATGTTCAAGCGTTACGGTTCCGGCGAACTGGACCCGCACGTTTCCTAATCAAAGGCGGATTGCCACCAGTATGGAAAGGGAGCTTCGGCTCCCTTTTCAGTTTGTCAGGCAATGAAAGGGATGTCGCTGACGCCCCACGGGCTACTCCGCCGCCACCAGCGCCGCGCCAAGGTTGCATAGACCGAGCGGAAATCGAGGCTGTTTCTGACATCGCCTGCATCCAGCGCATCCAGATCCGGGTGTACGCCATACATCCCGCCTTTGATGCCACCACCGAGGGCAAAATGGGCGGCGGCTGAACCATGGTCTGTGCCCAGGTTGCGGTTTTCCGACGCCCTGCGGCCAAATTCGGAATACGTCACCACCAGCACCTCACCCCACTTGCCGTGCTGCTGCATCACCTTGCTGAACGCAGCCAGCCCTTCCGCCAGATCGCCCAACAACTTCCGGTGCAGGTTCGGCTGGGAAACATGCGTGTCGAAATTGCCCAGCCCGACTTTGTACACCGGCATATTGAAATCACTCAGGATCATGCGGGCGACGGCAGCCAAGCCCTCCCCCAATTCGCCGTTGGGGAATTGCTGCTGGATGCCCTGATTGCTGTTGAGTTGCCGCGCCAGTTCAGCCCCGGCATTCAGCAAGCGTTGCTGGGTTGCCAGAATATGCGCCAGCATCGGGTTGCGGCTGAAAGCAGGAACGGCGGGCAAAGCACTGATATACGCCGCAAACGCATCAACATTATGCAGGTTGATGGCGTTGAAATGGTTGCCTGCCAGCGGCCCCAGCTCGTCACCGATGGTCACGCCCTGCAAACGTTGGCTTTGCTCCGGGAACACCTGCGTGACCCAACCCTGCTGGACATTCTGGTCTTCGCTGGCCGTTTCCCAGGTATGAATCGAGGTGAAATGGGAACGCGCCAGATTTTGGTGGGGAATGCCGATGCCCTGAATCCAGGCCATTTCCCCGTTGCGCCACAGCGGCAGCAATGGCTGCATGGCCGGGTGCAAGCCCATGCCATTGCCCAGCGGCAGGATTTGTTGCGCAGGCAAGGCAAGTTGCGGGCGCAAGCGATAATACGCCGCATCCTGATACGGAACCAGCGTGTTGAGGCTGTCATTGCCACCTTTCAATTCGACCAGCACCACACAGCGCGGTTGCTGGCTGGCTGCGGCTTCAGCAGGCAGTAACGGCAGGATGGAAAGCGCGCCAAGGGTTTTCAGAAAATCACGCCGGTTCATAAGTCGTCACTTACTTCAGTTGGTAGGCGGGGTCAAACATCGCGGCCAGCAAGAACTGCTGCGGGCTATCGCCTGTCAGTGCCTTGACGGGTGACGTCGCCAGCAGCCACTGCGCGATTTGGGCAGCGCTTTGCACCGGCAGCGGGGTTGGCGGCAGGGTGCGGGTCAGTTGGAACAGGATGCCGTAACGGTCCAGCAGGCTTTGCGTGGTGATCCAGGCTTTGCCGCCTTCCCAGCCTTTGGGCGTAGGGGGGACGAACGGGTTCTGCCCCAGCTTTTCCGCATACTTCACCAGTTCAGAAGGTGCCACGCCAGGCCAAGGCAAGGCGCGGAACACGCCGGTCAGCAAGTCCAACGGCGATTTGATCAGCACACCCCGATGCTGTTGCGCCCAGAAAGCCTCGCTCAACAGGACGCTTTCCAGCAGCGTTTTGATGTCATAGCCGGAACTGCGGAAAGCGTTTGCCCACTGGCGGGTTTGCGCCTGGTCGTGGCTCTCGGTGCTGACAAAGGCATACCAGCATTTTTCGGCGATATGTTCAGCCGTGCGGGGGTGCTCCAGCAACGCATCCAGCGCCTGTTCGCCATCCTGCACGCCGCTTTTGCCCAGAAACGGTTGGGTGTTGGGCGCATGGTGCTGGGCATCCAGCAGGAAACGGTTGCTGTTGCGGTCGACTGTCCAGCCGGTAAAGGCGCAGGCGGCGGCCTTGATGTCGCTTTCCCGGTAATGGCCGGAACCCAGCGTAAACAGCTCCAGCAATTCACGGGCGAAATTCTCGTTGGGATGCTGCTTGTAATTCATCGCCCCATCCAGGTAGATGAGCATCGCCGGATCACGGGCGATGGCGTGCAGCAAGGCGCGGAAATTCCCCAACGCATGTTGGCGGATCAACTGATGTTGTTGCAGCACCAGATTGGGCTGGTTGACCTTGTTGATGGAGGTGGTGAAATGGTTGTGCCAGAACATCACCATGCGCTCGGCCAGCGGGGTCTGGGTATGCAGCAGGTGTTGCAGCCACCATTGCTTGAGCGCCATCTTGTCACGGTTGAGCTGCTCGCGGGCTTGCGCCATTTCGCCCTGCTCCAGCATATTTTCCCAGCTTCCCCATGAAGCCAGGGTTGGCGGCTTGGCGGGCATCTGCGGTTCAGCGGCAAGCAATCGCCTGACTACGGTTTGTGGAGAGGCACCTTGCCATGACTGCATCAGCAGCCACTCCTCGCCAAGGCATGCGCGCACCGCCAGATGCCGTGCGTCTGGCAGATCAAGACTGGTTGAAATCATTACAATGAGGGCCCGCTATTAGAAACAATAGTGATGAGCTCACTAAACACTCTTCGCATAATCGACACGTTGTTGCTCAGGGATGCAGCAACAGGTTTTAGTCTACAACATAAACATCGGTTATTTGAATGAATTTACTACAATTTTTGCGGAAAATTTGTAACAGTTTGTAATCGCTTTCAGACAGTTCCAGTTGCCCACAATAGTGGCCTAACGCATGCGCAACACCACATCAGCCAGAGGGTTCTGCTTCAGGGCATCTTGTATGGCGCGTTCATGCATGCCATGCCCGCCATTGACCGGCACCAGTTGCAGTTGCGGCAAGGCTGCCGCCAATGTTTCCGCACCAGCAAAGCGGCACACCTGATCATGCAGGCCATGTACAAGTATCGTGGGAATATGACGGATGGCTTCCAACCCAGGCAAGACGCCATCTTCAGGCAGGAAAAACTGGTGGGTCGCGTAATAGGCATAGACGCGGGTGCGGTTGATCGGCGCTTGCCAGCTTGCCGGATCAGGGTTGAATGAGGATGACGGCACGCCCATGACCGTTGCTTCCCAGGCATCCCACGCCAGCGCGTAACGGTAAGCAATTTCCGTACTGGTATGTGGGTTGAGCAGATGGCGGTACAGGCTGTTGGCGGGGTTTTCGCCCTGCCGTGTTTGCAGCGTTTGCCGCAAAGTTTGATACGCCATTGGAAATTGTCGGGCTACGCCATCTGGTGTGCTGAACCATTCCCAGTCTTCCTGCCGCGCCAGAAATGCACCCCGCAACAGCAACCCAAGCACCCGCTGCGGAAAGCGTTTGGCGTATTCCAGCGCCAGTGTTGCGCCCCACGAGCCGCCGTAAATGGCCCAGTGCTCAATCTGCAAATGCTGGCGCAGCCGTTCCATATCCTGTAGCAAGGCGTCGGTGCGGTTACCCAATAACCTGCCGCCGGGTGTGGAGCGCCCGCAACCGCGCTGGTCGAACTGGATAATACGGAACGTGTCCGGCATCAGCAGTGCCGCTTGGGCTGGGCTGCATCCAGAGCCAGGGCCGCCATGTACAAACAACAATGGTATGCCCTGCGGATTGCCGAATTCCGCGACATACAGCGTATGCCCCTGCGTAACAGGTAAAAAGGTTTCCTGCAAGGCCTTCATAGTGCTACCGGCGTCTGGCCTGTCGGCGCTTGCCCTGAAAGCGACGTGTCAGCGTGTTTGCTGCCTGCGGAATCGCCTGAAAGCTGGAAGAACGCTTCCAGTAAGGAGAAGGTGTTGGTTTGCGCCATCAAAGCGCTGGGCGCGGCCTGCGCTAGTAGTCTGCCTTTGTGCATGACCAGCACCTGATCGGCTTGCTCGGCTTCGTCGATCAGATGGGTCGCCCACAACACACACAGGTTTTTCTCACGGCACAGGCGATGAACGTAAGCCAGCAGCGAGGCGCGTGAGGCAGGGTCGAGCCCCACTGTGGCTTCGTCCATCAATAACAGTTTTGGCCCGGTCAGCAGCGCACGCGCCAGTTCCACCTTGCGCCGGTTACCGCCGCTTAAGTTTCGGCAGGGGCTGGTGGCGGCATCCGTCAGTTCCAGTTGCGCCAGTTCTGCGGTGCTGCGTGCGCGGATTTCCGCCTTGCGCATACCGTGCAGCCGCCCATAGAAATCCAGGTTGGCCTGCACGCTCAAATCCAGATCCAACGCAGGCTGCTGGAAGACGACGCCCATCTGCGCCAGTGCTTGCGGCAGGTTCCGGCGGATACTGGCACCGTTAAGGCGGATGTCTCCCGCGTCAGGTGCAAACAGCCCGGTCAGCAACTGAAACAGGGTGCTTTTGCCTGCACCGTTCGGCCCCAGCAAGGCGTGAAAACCGCTGTCCAGTTGGAAGCTGACCTGATTTACCGCACACAATGCGCCGTAATGTTTGCTGACGGCTTCGACGGAAAGGATGGGCGTTTCAGGCATGACAACTCGCTTGCTGATGACAGGGGTGTCTGCATGGTGACACGCTTACAAGGTCAGAATCCAGTTGACCAGTGTTTCCGCATCCTGTTGGCTGAGTCCCGGATTCGGTGGCATGAAACGCATATTGGTGTCAGGCCATTTCTTTTCCTTGTCGACCGTGCCGTGCATGATGGAATCCAGCAGGGTGGCCTTGGCGTTTTCTGCCTCTTTGTAACGCGCGGCAACTTCGTGGAATGGCGGAGCCAGTGGCATGAAATGGCTGTCGTTTTCCTTGCTGATACCGTGGCAGGCGATACAGCCATTCTGGGCGGCCAGCGTGAGCATGCCTTCGCGGGTAATGACTTCTTCCGGCACGGCATCTTTCTTGATGGAAAGCACCCATTCGGCCAGCTTGGTGGCCTCTTCCGGTGTCACGTTCACATTGGGCGGCATGAAACGCATATTCACTTTGCCTTCCCAGTCCTGCGGGGTATCGACCGTGCCTTTGAGGATGCGTTGCGCCAGATAGGCCGCCGCATCCGGCTGGTTTTTGAAGCGTTCGGCAATGTCGGCATAGGCAGGTGCCAGCGGTACCGCCGGGCCGGTTTTGGTCTGTACGGAGTGGCAGATGAAACAACCTTTCTGGGTGGCTGTATCCAGCATATTGTCTGCGGCCTGAACATTTGCCCCCAGCCCCAGCAGGCTTGCCAATACCATGATTTTCAAACGCTTCATCGTCAATCTCTCCTGTTAATGCCAGTGCGTCTGTAGGCAAGCCTAGCCTTGGCCCGGTTGGTAAAAGGTTGGGATGCCGCACAGCAATTCGGGGCGTTGTTGCAACAATTCATCCTGTAAGGGCTGTAACTGGTGTGTTTCCGGCGGGCGTGGGCGTGCCAGTGGTACGGGGTAATCGAGGATAATGTGCGCAGGGCGTGCCGACAAAAACAGGATGCGATCCGCCAGCAAGAGTGCCTCGTTCAGGTTGTGGGTGACGAATAACACGGTCGGGCGGTTTTCCTCCCACAGTTGCAACAGCAATTGGCGCAAGCCTTGGGCCGTCGGCTCATCCAGCGATTGGAAGGGTTCGTCCATCAGCAGCAGGCCGGGCTGGGTGACGAAGGCGCGCACCAGGGCTGCCCGCCGTTTCATGCCGCCGGATAATTGCCCCGGAAAACTGTTGCGGAAGTCAGTCAGGTCAAGCTGTTCCAGCAGTGTTTCCATACGGGTGAAACGTTGGGTATCGGCTTGCCGGGCGGGGGCGTCCAGCACCAGCCGGATATTGTCTTCCACACTTAACCACGGTAACAGGTGTGGTTCCTGAAACATGAAGCTCAGGCTGGTATCTGGCGGGTAATGGATGCTGCCATGGAAATCGCTATCCAGCCCCGCAATCAAATTGAGCAGGGTACTTTTGCCAGTGCCGGAGGGGCCAACCAGCGCAATGAATTCGCCCTTGTCCGCAGCAAAATGCAGGTCTTGCAAGGTGCAGACACCATTGGGGTAGATTTTGTGCTGCAAATCGACGTGCAGAAAACTCATGTGCGCCACCGGTTGACATGCCGTTCCAACGGGCGCAGCAGCAAGGCTTCCAGCGCCAATACGATCAGGGCAAACGCCAGCGTATACGCCAGCACTCCCTGAATGTCGAAGAAGTGGAAGTAATTGCCCAACTGGAAGCCGACACCATTGCTGCGCCCCAGCAGTTCCACCACCAGCACGATTTTCCAGATCAGCGCCAGCCCGTTGCGCGCCGCGCCAAACAAATAGGGGTAAAGCTGCGGCAGGTAGACTTGGTGGAAGGTTTGCCAGCGCGACAAACGGTAAACCTGGGCGACTTGCAGCAGCTCATGGTCAATGGCGCGGGCACCTTCGCGCAGGGTGACAACGACGGTGGGAATTTTGTTGAGTGCGACGGCCAGCACGGCTGCGGTTTCCCCCAGCCCCAGCCAGATGTAGCAGAGGATAATGGTGACCAGCGCCGGAATATTGAGGCCAAGGATTAGCAACGCATCCAGCCAGTTATCCCAGTTCCGGCGACTGCCCATAAGAATGCCGAGCGCGACACCCGCCAGCATGGCCAGGGTGAAACTGACCACTACCCGCAACAGGGTTACGCCCAGATGAAACAGCAACTCGCCACTCAGCAATTGCTGCCACAGGGTTTCCAGCACCGCCAGCGGGCCGGGTAGCGAACGGCTCGCCAGCCACCACGCCGCCACTTGCCACAGCAATACGAAACCGCACAGGGCTATGAGGCGGCTGTAGCGTGGATGCATGCTCACTCGGCACAGGCGGGCAGGCTGAAGCCAGACCAGAACACCTTGTTATCCAGCGGCGGCTTGGCTTTACCCAGCAGCTTTTCGCCACCCGTTGCCGCCAATATCTGGAAAGCATCTGCCGCAGCCTGTTGTTCCTGCGGGCCAAAACAGGCAGGAATACCGGCGCGGAAACTGTCGCGTAATTGGGTGAAAATCGCGTCGTTTTCGGCCTTCATGCGGGGGCGCAGGCGTTGCCATTCCTCGTCTGATGTTTTGAGGATTTGCTTGACTGCGTAGTCGGCGGCGAGGAAACCTTTAGCTGCTTCCGGGTGTTGGTTTGCCCATTGCTCGCTGAAAACCCAGCCAACCAGGGGCAGATTGCCTTGAATACCCAGACCCTGCACGATTTCGGGAACGCTGATCAAAGCCTGCATCCCGGCAGCTTGCAGACGGGCGGCGTAATGCCAGAAGTTCAGCACAGCATCCAGATCACCGCGTTGCATCAGTTCATTGAGTAGCGGGGGCGCGGCGAATTGCGGTTCAGTTGCGGCCAGCAAATCCAGACCCAGTTTTTGCTGTGCATAGGCGCGTAGCAGCAACCAGCTTTTATCGTTCGGCCCGCCTGCCACGCCGAGTTTTTTGTCTTGCAGGTCAGCCAGCGTTTTGATGCCGCCATCGGCTTTGACCATCAGCGCCCCAACCGCGTTGGAGTAGGGAAACAGCGTGTAATCCTGCCCTGCCGCCCGCTGCTGCGCGACCCATACCCAGTCGGAAACGACGATATCGACCGTGCCGCCTTGCAGGGCGACAGTGGAAGCATCGGCGGAAGCCAGCGGTGTGATTTCGAGTTCGATACCGTGTTGCTCATCCAGCTTGTGCTGTTTGAGGGTATCCATCTCCCAGTTGACCGTGCCGAATTCCAGCACGCCTACCCGTATCTTTTCCAGCGCGAAAGCGGGTGATGTCAGCCCTGCCAATAGGGCCAGAGTGGTTGCACAGCGGGCTAGCCAGTGGCGGTATGAATGCGTCATGGTGTCCTCCTCCCCGATGACATGCGAGCATTCTTGATACCGTAAAAGCGGGGTGGGTTTCCACCAACCTTTTGCCAACCTGAGGGGCAGGGTTGTATTTAATTATTACTCGGTGATGTCTTGGGCAATATTTTCCTACCACCACATTGATAACGGTACTGCGAACAACTTCTCTCCAAATGGCACCACTTCCCGCCCGCTGTACAGCACAATCCCGCGTTGGAATATCGCTGCTTCCGTTTCCTGCAAATGCTTCAAGCCTTTAAAGTCCTTGGCGTCTACCGTAGCGCTGGCTTTGACCTCAATACCCGTGAGATTGCCTGAGCGATTTTCCAGGATGAAATCAACTTCGATATTGTTTTGTGTGCGGTAGTGCCACAGGGTCAGGCGCTGGTGGGAGAAGGCCAGATGTTTGAGCAATTCGCCGAGAACAAAAGTTTCGACCAAGCCGCCGGGTAGGCCGCTTTCCACACCCATGCGATCCGCCGTCCAGTTGGCGAGGTGGGCAAGCAAGCCGGTGTCAGGCACAAATACTTTGGGCGCTTTGACCAAGCGTTTGCCTGGATTACGTTCCCAGGCAGGTAAGCGGTAGAGCATGAACAATGTTTCCAGCAAGGTGAAATAACGCTTCAAGGTCGTTTGCGGCAGGTTGCTGGTGCGCGACAGTTCCGCGAAATTCAGCAGGTTGGCACTGCGAACGGCTAGTAATTGCAATAGATTGGGGATTTCAGTGAGCTGTTCCACCCGCGCCAGTTCACGTACATCGCGGTATAGGATGGCTTGCAGGTAGTTGTCGAACCACGCGGCTCGTCGCCGTTCGCTATCACGTTCCAGTGCTTCGGGAAATCCGCCTATGATCAGCCGGTCTATGAGTTGGGAGCGCTCACAAGGTGGAACTGCGTTGGCATTCAAATCGCCGCTAAACAACCAGTCAGCCAGGTTAGTGTCGGCGTTTCCGGCAATTTCAGCACTCGACAATGGCCACAGGGACAAAACCTCCATGCGCCCGGCTAATGAGTCGGCAATGTTCGGTAGCAGCATGACATTAGCGGAACCTGTCAGTAGGAAGCGACCGGGTTTACGATCACGGTCAACCGCAGCCTTGATAGCGAGAAACAGGCCGGGAGCCCGTTGCACTTCGTCCAATGCTACCGGTGCGTTAATACCCGCGATGAACCCGGCAGGGTCATTACTGGCTGCTGACAGGGTGGCGTGATCATCCAGAGTGAAATAGCGGCGGCCTTCGCTCTCAGCAAGTGTTTGTACCAGCGTGCTCTTTCCGGTCTGGCGTGCGCCATTAAGCAACACGACAGGCGTATCTGCCAGTGCTTCTTGAATCAGGGGTGAAATGTGTCGCGTATACATAAGCTGATTCTAGGTGATGCATATCAGTCATTCAATAGTTGAAAATCATCCACCTAATGGACGATTTTCATATTTTAGCTGGGATCATGCGTATCCTGCGGGCCACTTCCGCACGCCTGTACACAATCCACCCTGCCAACAGATATGCCATCCGTTGGCAGGGTGCTCTTCTTGATACCGCTAACTGACTTGCGGGTTAGCGTTGTGCCAGCGTGTTGTTGCCTGTTCCGCTTGTGCCGAAACGGTCCAGGTTCATGACCTTGGCCCAGGCCGCGACGAAGTCATGGGCAAACTTATCCTGGCCATCGTTGGCGGCATACGCTTCAGCAACAGCCCGCAGCTCGGAATTGGAGCCGAAAATAAGGTCAACAGGGGTGGCTGTCCATTTTGCTTGGCCTGAGGCGCGATCAACACCTTCATACAGGCCAGGGAAGGCGGATGATTGCTTCCACTGTGTAGACATATCCAGCAGATTGACGAAAAAGTCATTGCTCAGGGTGCCGGGCTTATCCGTCAGGATGCCATGTTTGCTTTGGTCGGCGTTGGTGTTAAGGGCGCGCATACCGCCCACCAATGCCGTCATTTCCGGTACGGTCAGGGTTAACAGGTCGGCTTTTTCCACCATCATTTCTGTCGGTGAGCCATAGCTGCGATCACTGTAGTAATTGCGGAAGGCATCCGCTGTCGGTTCCAGCACAGCAAAGGAATTCACGTCGGTCATTTCCTGGGTTGCATCGGTGCGCCCAGGTGTGAAAGGCACTTCAACCGGGTGACCGGCTTGTTTGGCAGCCTCTTCAATGGCGACGGCACCACCCAACACAATCATGTCGGCCAGTGAAACCTTTTTCCCATCCGTTTGCGCGCGGTTGAAATTTTCTTTCACAATGGCGAGGGCTGACAGCACCTTGTTCAGTTCTGATGCATCGTTGACCGGCCAGTTTTTCTGCGGCTCAAGGCTGATGCGCGCGCCATTGGCGCCACCCCGCATGTCGGAACCCCGGAAAGTGGAAGCGGATGCCCATGCAGTCCTGACCAGCTCAGGATTGGTCAGGTTAAATTTCAAAATCTCGGCTTTTAACTGGGCAATGTCTGTGGCATTCACCAACGGATGATCAACGGCTGGCACCGGGTCTTGCCAGATAAACACTTCTGCTGGAATTTCACTGCCTAGGTAGCGGGTGCGTGGCCCCAAATCACGGTGCGTCAATTTGAACCAGGCTTTGGCAAACGCCTTGTCAAACTCCTTGGGGTTTTTCCAGAAGTTTTCGGCAATCTTGCGAAAACCGGGGTCTTCCTTCAGCGCGATGTCGGTTGTGAACATCAAGGGTGGATTGCGTTTGCCTGCGATATGCGCATCCGGCACCATCGCTTGCGCTGATTCATCGGTTGGTGCCCATTGTGTGGCCCCAGCAGGGCTTTTGACCTGGTGCCAATCGAAGCGGAACAGGTTGTCGAGGTAAAGGATCGACCATGCGGTGGGCGTTGCTGTCCAAGCACCTTCCAAGCCGCTGGTCATGGCGTCTTCCGCATTGCCTTTGTTGCACTTGTTCATCCAGCCAAGACCCTGCTCCTCGATACCGGCGGCAGCGGGTTCCGCACCCAGGCAATCAACCGGCTTGGCACCGTGGGCTTTGCCCAACGTGTGGCCTCCTGCCACCAGTGCGACGATCTCTTCATCGTTCATGGCCATGCGGCCAAAGGATTCGCGCATGTCTTTCGCAGCGGCCAAAGGGTCACCACTGCCGTTTGGGCCTTCTGGATTCACATAGATCAGGCCCATTTGTACGGCGGCCAGCGGTTTTTCCAGTTCGCCACTTTTATAACGCTGGTCGTTGCCCAGCATTTTGGTTTCTGCTCCCCAGTATACGGTATCGGATTCCCAGTCATCGGTGCGCCCACCGGCAAAACCCAGGGTTTTAAAGCCCATGGATTCCAGTGCAACATTACCCGCCAGCACCATCAGGTCAGCCCAGGAAACATTGCGCCCGTATTTTTGCTTGACTGGCCACAGCAGGCGGCGCGCCTTGTCCAGATTGGCGTTATCCGGCCAACTGTTGAGTGGTTCGAAACGCTGCTGGCCTCCGTCAGCGCCACCACGGCCATCGTGTATGCGGTAGGTTCCGGCGCTATGCCAGGCCATCCTGATCATCAGGCCGCCGTAATGCCCCCAGTCGGCGGGCCACCAGTCCTGCGATGTGGTCAGGGTTTGTTCTATGTCTTTTTTCAGGGCGGCGAGATCGACTTTACTGAAGGCTTCGGCATAGTTGAAGCCGTCGCCATAGGGGTTGGATCGGGCGTCGTGCGCACGTAGTGCTGCCAAGTCCAGTGTTTGCGGCCACCAGAACTGGTTCGAGTGGGCCATATCCATGTCGGTTGCGGCGGGAAGGGTTACGGGAGTTAATGCGGTCAGGGTTATTAGGCTGGCGGTCAATAAAGGTAATGTCCTTTTTAACATGATGGTTCTCCTCCTACTGGTGAACGGGAAAATAGATTTCCCTGGGGCATTGTTTTGCCTTCAATATCTCCTCTTCAGTGTTCAGTATGGCGGCAACCTAACCTGGCATGAAAATGGATTTTTTGTTTTAAATCGATCTATTTTCTGGTGATTGTTGCCTTATTTTGCCGGTAGGTGGATACATCGATTGATGATAGGTGCGAAGTGTTACTTCTCAAGTGCGAGCGAAACGTCCAGATGTAGCCAATGGGCTGAGGTGATATTAGACGAGGGCTTTAGCGATGGTCTGGATCGGCAAAAACATCGGTAAGGGTTCAGGGCGGTTGCCTAACTCGCCGCTGACGCTTTCCAGGGCTTGGAAGCCGAGCTTGGTATAGAAATCGACGGCGGTGGGTTTGGCATCCACTAAAACACCAATACAGCCGGTCTGGTCACGTAATTGTAAGGCCAGTTCCAGCATGGCTTTCAGCAATAGTTTGCCAATCCCTTGGCCTTGGAAGCGCTGGTCGACTGCTAGGCGTGCCAGACGCAAAATAGGCAGGGGGTAATCCGGCAAGCGTTTGCGGACTATGCCTGCCAATATTTCAGCTGTGATTTCGCCGCTGCTGACGGTGGCGAATCCAGCAATTTGCCCACTGCAATCGGCAATATAGCTGGTGCCTACATAGTGTCGAAACTGGTTTTGTCCGGCAAAGCGTTGGAAAAAGCGGTCAAGTTCAATGTCGCCACTGCAAAAGCTGGAACGGTCATCGTGACTTTCCAGACGGCGAACTTGTACCAGTAATGAATCCGGCATTACTTGCTTGCCATTAGGGCGCGTAGGGCGGGAGTAGGTTCTTCATCTGATTCCAGCCGTTCTGCCAGTTTCAGCATGCTGCTTTCAGTGATGACCAGACGGGCGGGAATGATCACGTCTTCCGGAATTTCACGCAGCACTTGCAGGAAATGTTGCAGGGCGCTTTCGATTATGAACGCCTTGGTCACGCCCCGACGTTTGACGTAGGACTCGATTTGCCCCTTGGTGTCTTCGGAGATGTAGGCGGAAATCTGGGTGGTTGTGGTGCTCATGCTTCTTCCTCTACAAATTTGTAGATAGTGTGTCGGATGATAGCGCAGTAGCGTAATCCACACAATTCTGATTTATCTCACCCACGCCGCGCTTTCCTCACCACCCCATACTGCGGATCATACCCCCACACCGCCAGCAGAAAAAACACGAGCAAAGCGCCCAGTACGACCAGAGAAGAGAGGAGGTTGAACTGGCCGTACAGGGCAAAACGGATCATTTCCACCACATGTGTAAACGGGTTGTAGGTTGCCAGCAGGTGCACGATGGCCGCGCCCGATTCCTGCAACTTCCAAAGCGGATACAACGCGGTGGAAAGAAAGAACATGGGAAAGATGACGAAATTCATCGTCCCTGCGAAGTTTTCCAACTGGCGGATGGAAACCGACAACAGCAGCCCCAGCGCACCCAGCATCAGGCCGCCGAGTATCATGGCTGGCAATGCATACAGCCAGCCTGACCAGGGAATATCCACCTTGAAGACGGCGCACAAAGCCAGAAACGCATACGCCTGCAACACTGACAGCACGGTTCCCGCCACCAGCTTGCTGAACAGCAGAAACCAGCGTGGTTGTGGCGCAATCAGCAGCAAACGCATCAGCCCCATTTCGCGGTCATACACCATCGCCAGGGAGGACTGCATACCGTTGAACAGCAACACCATTCCCAGCAGCCCCGGCACCACGTACACCTGATATTCGATATAGGTGTCGTAAGGCGGAATGATCGACACCCCGAAAATATTCTGGAAGCCAGCAGCAAACACGATCAGCCACAAGGCCGGGCGCACCAGTGCTGACAGCAGGCGGCCACGCTGATGCAGGAACTTGACGGTTTCACGCTGACTGATTGCCAGCAGTGCAGGCAGATGCCGTGTAGCCATAACCTCCTCCTGATGGTTTGCCTATTTGATACTGAAAATGGGGTGCTTGTGCCACCCACTTTTTACCAACCTTAAACAGCCAGATCCTGCAAGGAAAAGCCACGGTAAGTGATGTCGTAGCCCGTCAGGCGCTGCTCCAGCCGTTGCGCCTTGGCCTTGAGGTGGCTGAGGCGCAAGTTATCCGGGTTACGTTTCACCTCGGCAATCAGGGCGGTTTTCGTGAAGTCATTCACTGCCACGATGTCGATTTCATTTTTATTGCCTGCCTCCCAGTAACTGCCGATCAGGTTATAGTCGCCACTGGCGGCAAGCTGGGTGCGGAACAGTTGCTCCAGCCATGCCCCACTGTAAGTGGCGAAATCCCGAACGATCACCTGGCGGATAAAGGCGAAGTTTTCGATTTCCACTGCACTGCGGTAACGGTAGATAAAGCGGAACCAAAAGCTCAGGAAGGCGTCTTGGATGCGGTATTTGACCTGACGGCTATTGGGCGTGGCGAACACGGGCTTGAGACGCTGAATGATGTCGAAGTCTTCCTCCAGCCGTTTCAGGTAGGGGCCGATGGAGGTTTCCAGTACGGATTCAATCTCGCCACGGCTGGTTTTACCGCTGGCCAGGGTAGCGAGGATGGAAAAATAGGTGCTTTGTTCGGCGCCAAATTCTTCCGCCAGCCGGTAACGGCCTTCTTCAATCACCAAGCTGAATTCGTTGATCAGGCTTTCCCAGATAGCCTGCTGCGGATCGGTTTTTGCCAGCCATTCGAGGTATTTGGGCACCCCGCCACTCACGGTATACCACGCCAGCAGGCTATCCGTGTCATAGCGCCCGTCGTCGCGCAGCAGTTCGGCGATATAGGCGGGTTTGAGCGGTTGCAGGTTGATGCGGTGATCAGCCCGCCCGAATAACGGTTCCTTGCTGTCCTGAAACAACCGGGTCATCAGCGAATACAGCGAACCGCAGCAGATCAGGTGCAGCTTGCAACGTGGGCGGTACTGATCCCACAGGTTTTGCAGTTCGGAAAACACCGCCGGATTCACCCGTGCAATGTCCTGAAACTCATCCAGAATCAGGGTCAGCGGCTGGCTTTGCGCGTACTGGAACAGGACTTCCAGCACTTCGCGCAAGCTGCGGGGTTGACCAAAAATCGGCAGGTTTAACTGGTTGCGGATTTGTTCGGTGAATTCTTCGCACAATAACAGCTCGGATTTGCGGGAAATGAACAGGTAGAGCGCTCTATCCTGATAGGTGTGCACCAACAAACCGGTCTTGCCGACACGCCGCCGTCCGACCATCAGGGTCAGGCTGGATTGACCTTCAGCGGCTTGTTGTGACCACAGGCGTAGTTGATGTTGTTCACTTTCGCGGTTGTAGAACTTCATTTCTGATTACCGTAATAATGGTTACAGTAATTTATCTTACGACAGTTGAATGGGGATGAGCAAAGCACCAACCTTTTGCCAACCCGGCAACGGCTACTGTGCAGTGATAACGTAAGGGAAGAGGAGAACGTTATGCGCTCAATGCATTTCAGGTTTGCGATGCCATTGCTGGCATTTAGCCTGCTGGCCTCCGGCACCGTTTTTGCCAAAGACACCGGCTATATCTTCATCAGCAGCGAAGAGGATGATGTGGTGACGGTGCTGGACGGCAAAACCTTCGAGAAGGTGAAAGCCATCGAAACCGCCGAACGCCCGCGTCACCTCCAGTTCAGCCCGGATCACAGCCTGTTGTACGTAGCCTGCGGTGACGGTGAAAGCGTGGACATTATCGATGTCGCCAAACTGGAAGACGTTGACCGGATCAAGGGTATTGAAGACCCGGAGGCCTTCGACATCAGCCCTGATGGCAAGACCCTGTATATCTCGCTGGAAGACGACAGCATGCTCGGCACTATCGATCTGGCCGCGCAGGAAATGACCAAGACTGTCGAGGTTGGTGGCGAACCGGAAGGCGTGCTGGTGACGCCGGATGGCAAAACGGCTTACGTCACTTCCGAATCCGCCAATAGCGTGCATGTGGTTGATCTTGCCAGCAATACGCTGCAAGCCAGTATTGTGGTCGGTGCCCGCCCGCGCCGTCTGGTGCTAATGCCGGATGGCAAAGAGCTGTGGGTCAGCAGCGAACTGGATGCTTCCGCCAGCATTATTGATGTTGCCACCAATACCGTGAAGCAGAAGATTACCTTCGCCCCGGAGGGTTTCCGCAAGGAAGACATTACCCCGGTCGGTATGGCGCTGACCAAAGACGCCAAGACTATGTATATCACGCTGGGGCGCGCCAATCGGGTGGCTGTGGTTGATGTGGCCTCCCGCGAAGTGAAGGATTACATCCTGGTCGGTAACCGCCCCTGGAATGTGGCGCTGACCCGCGACGAAGCCACCTTATTCGTAGCCAATGGCCTGAGTGACGATGTTTCCATTGTGCAGACAGCGGATAACAAAGTGGCCAAGTCGGTGCCTGCCGGACGGGTTCCCTACATGGTTGTGATTGATGATTAAGCAGGAGAGAAGCCCATGCGTCGCACGCTTTATGCCGCTGTCCTGCTGAGTGTGTTTGCTAGCAGCCCTGCATGGACGGATGGCTCCTCCCCAGTATCCGCCGTGCAGGAGCCTGCCTCTACCCAGGCGGTGAAAACTTTCACGATGGGTTATTTGACGCAGGCTGATGATAAACGCTACGACAAGCGCCGTATGTTTGCGCAGTTCCTCGGCCAGCCATTGGGTCACCCGCTGGCGGGAGCGGAAGTGGCGATGAAGGAAATCAAGTTCCACGGTCAGGCTGCTGGTGTCAGTTTTGCCCTGCAACCTGCCGAAGGGGAAACCGCCGCCGAGCTGATCAAACAGGTGGAAACGATGCAGGCGGCGGGTGTCCATTTCATTCTGACGGATTTGCCCGCGCCGTTGCTGAGTGAAGTGGCGGCTGCCTTCAAAGGTAAGGAGCTGGCTTTCTTCAATGTGTCCGCACCCGACGACAGCCTGCGTCAGGAACAGTGTCAGGCCAATGTTTTTCACACGCTGCCCAGTCATGCCATGCAGGCTGACGGTTTGGTGCAATACCTGGTTGCGCACAAGTGGAAAGAGGCCTTGATGCTGGAAGGCCCGGCCCCCGAAGACAAGCTGTTAAGCGCTGCGTTTGAACGTGCGGCCAAACGCTACGGGGTGGAGATTACTGACAAGCGTCCGTTTGTGCTGGGCAACGACCCGCGCGAGCGTGACAAGAACAATATCGCCCTGCTGACGGGCGGTGATTACGACGTGGTTTACATTGCCGACAGTAACGGTGAATTTGCCCGCAATGCACCTTATCAGACGCTATTGCCGCGACCGGTGGTGGGTTCCGGCGGCCTGAATGCACTGGCCTGGAACTGGGCGTGGAACCGTCACGGTGCGCCACAGGTGGAAAAGCGTTTCGAGAAACAGGCGCAGCGGCGCATGGCCGATGTCGACTGGGCAGCGTGGATGTCGGTGAAAGCGATTGCCACCGCCGTCCAGCAAACTGCCAGCTGCGATTTCAGCAAGTTGCGGGATTACCTGACTGACCCCAATACCACGCTGGATGGTGCCAAGGGCAATGCCAGCAGTTATCGCCCGTGGGATCATCAGCTACGCCAGCCGCTGTTGCTGGCTACCCAGAACTGGGTGGTGGAACGTGCGCCGCTGCAAGGTTTCCTGCACCAGACCAATAATCTGGATACACTTGGTTTCGATGAGCGGGATAGCAACTGCAAGTTTTAAGCCGGAAACGGTTTTACTCAACGGGTACCGGGCTGGCTTCCTGTAATGGCAGCCCGGCTTCTGCCCAGCCATCCGTCCCTTCCTTGTACCAATACACCTGGGTGTAGCCATAGGCGGATGCCCGCTGCGCGGCATTCCACGACATCCAGCAATCGGCCACGCAGAAAAAGACCAGCGGCCTGGTTTTATCCCCGCCCGTCAGGCGTTGCAGGTTGTATTGCAGGTAGTTTTCCAGCTCCGCATCCAGCGTGCCGTAACCAACATTCGGTAGCCATACCGCGCCGGGCAGGCTGTCGTGCACATCGTTGGGCAGCCATTCGCTGGGAAAGCCTGCTTCCTGGCGCAGCAATATGGCCCAGACATCGATCAGGATAGGTTTTGCCGTGCGCTGCAAGGCCTGCACCCCGGCCGTATCCAGTGTTGTGCCATGCGGAACACAAACTGGCGTCGGGCTGTGGTAATGATCCAGTTTCATCCCCGGTGGCATTTCCGGGGTGCGTTCGCAGTCGGGTGTTGCCGCATCCGGTTGGCAGGCAGCAAGCACAAGGCTCAGGCAGACAAGTGGGAACAGTGGTTTCATTCCGTCTGCTTTGCCGGTTGCAGGTTGCCCAGTTCCAGCGCCGGGTAAAGATGGCTGACTGAACGTTGTAATTCGCTACGGGCCAAGGCGACATCTTTGAAGCGTTCCGGGATCGGGGTTTGCATGACTTCATTCATATCCAGTCCGTTGGCGGCACCGTCCTTGAGGGTGGTGATCAGCCATTGCAGGTAATCACGGGTTTGTTCGATCGGGGCTTTATCCTGCGCGACCGGGCCATGCCCCGGCACAATCACCTTGAAAGGCAGGGATTGCAGTTTTTCCAGCGCTTGCAGCCAAGCGTCAATATTGGCGTGCGGGGTGGTGGCAGCACGGTTATTGAACACCAGGTCGCCGCTGAATAACACGCCGGTGGTGTGATCGAATATGACCAGATCGCCAGCTGTATGGCCGCTGAGGGCAATGGTTTCCAGCGCGTGGCCGCCGACGGTTTCCGTACCGTCCTGGGCTGTCTTGTCGGGCAGGGTAATGCCTGTGCCACGCATCCAGTCGCCGGTCATGCGGTACATATTGGCCGTGAAGCTTTCGCCTTCCTGCTGCATGCCACGTTTGCTGGCGGGCAGGACATAACGGGGGACATCGGCATACGCCTGATTGCCGAGAAAGTGATCCGGGTGATGGTGTGTCAGGTAGAGGCGAATCACGGGCTTACCCGTACTCTTTTCAATCAGGGCGCGTTGTTGCTCGCCGAAGCGTTTCGACGGGCCGCTGTCGATGACGACCACGCCATCAGCGGTGACGATATAGCCGGTGTTGACGATGAAACCACCGTTCTTGCGGGAAAAGTCTTCGGTCTTGCCTTCCAGCACGTAGGTGTCGGGGGCGACCTGTTGTGCTTGCAGCGGGTATTGGAAGCTGTCGGCCTGGGTTGTAGGCATCCAGATCAGAACTAACAGCAGGTAGAAACGTTTCATTCGTCCACCTCCGCTTCAATCCGGTTGCCGTTATTGTCCTGCCCCTCCACCCGGAAATCCTGATGTTGCCCGACATCCAGACTCAGCATCGGGTTTTCACTGACCGGCTCGTGCAGGGTCATGCTTGCCAGCACCTCGCCGGATGCATCCAAAATAGCCAGGTCTTCAATGTGGAAGGTAGGAATGCCGGAAGCCAACCCGGTATCCATTGGGTGCATCACCCGTACCCTCAGGCGGTTGTTGTCCGGGCGTTGCCAGACGTGCGCGGAAACCTTGCCGAGCGTGCTGCTCCAGTCGCCGCTGGCGGTGCCGGTACTGGGCAAGGTGCAACCGCCACCTGCCGCATCCACCCACACGCCGCCGACATGCCAGAGACCATCGGCTGTTTTTGCCGCCGCCCGGATGGGGCTGCCCTGTTGCAGTTTCATGCGGAAAGACAAGCGTGCGGGGATGGTTTTGGGGCTGAACTCCAGCACGCCGGGAATCGGGTTAAGGTCTGCCATCACAACCACCTTTTCCACCTGTTCCAAAGCAGTGGCGTCGAAGGTGATAGGAACATTCAGCGAATCTTCGGCGGAAGCCGGGGCCAGCACTTTGACCTTGTCGTCAAACCGGTAGTTTTCACCGTTGAGAAAACGGCTGTGCATGGTTGCCCACTGCGGGGATTGTAGTGGGTCAGGTTCACCTGCCAGCACCAGGCCGGGCAGGCAACACAGGAGGCTCAACAAGACTGTGCGCATGGCGGCCTCCTTACTGTTTGGCAGTTACATCGGGGGCTTCTGCTGGTGGTTGGTAGCTGACTTTGTGCTGCTCGAAAATCTTTTGCACGGAACCGTCTTTCACCAGTTCAGCCATAGCCTGGCCCACCACTTTGCTCAGATCGCCCATAATGTCGGCCTTGACGGCAATGCCCATGGCCCAGCTACTGCGCGCCAGCCCTGGCGTCACCAGCGTTTGAATCTGGATAGTGTCGGGGCGCTCGCCCAGCACACCTTCCAGTTCGCCGCGTGGCCCCATAATGCCTGAGATTTCCCCGGACTTGAGCGCTTCGGCGGCTTTGCTCAGGTTTTCATAGTGGCGAATGTTCTGGCTGATGCTGCCCTGCAAAGCTTGTAACAGGTAGAGATCGCTCAGGGTGTCGAGTTCCACGCCAATGGGTTCGCTCCTGAAATTGGCCAGGGTCGGCTGCTTGCCCACTTTATTGGTATTGAAGGCAAACACCAGTGATTCCAGCTGATACGGGGCGACAAACTTGGCCTCGTCCACCTTTTTGGAAAAGGCGCGGTCATACGGCATGTGCAGCATGACATCGCTGACACCGCCGCCGAGGTAATGGCCTTTCCAGACATTGTTGCGCAGATCGTCTTCCACGTTTTCATCCGCACCGACCAGGCGGATGTCAGTTTCCACCCCCAGCTTGTGCGCCAGGGCTTTGGCAAGGTCGACATCAATGCCTTGCTGTTTGCCGTCCTGTAGGTAGGAATACGGGGGGAAATCCTTGTAGAGGGAAACAGTCAGCATCCCCCGTGCTTTGACTTCATCCAGCGTGACTGCGTGAACTGGCAGGGATGCCGCCAGCAGTATGGTCGCTGTCAGAATGGATAATGGCTTGTTCCACATGCGCAATGTCCTCCTCCAAACATTGTCAGTGATACCCTCGCCACAGGAGGGTATCTTGCGGTGTCACTTGCTTTCAGCCGTTTTGCTTGTGTCGGTTGCTGCGGCATTGTCAGATTTGGCTGCATCGGTTTTAGTTTCATCCGGCTTGGCCTCGTCTGCTTTGGCGGTGTCTTTCGGCGGAGCATCGACGGAGACGGATTCCAGCCAGGAACGGATGGCCCATAGACCTTCCTGCGCAATCAGCCCTTCAAATTTGGGCATGTAGGTTACGCCGTTGCGCACCGCGCCATTGATCATGCGCTCCTTGAAAAATTCATCACCTTCCTCGCCGAGTGGTAGGGTTTCGCGCAAGTCGGGGGCGATGCCGCCGGAAACCGCATCGATCCCGTGGCAGCGTGCGCAGTTCTGGGCGAAAGCGTGGTGACCGATTTCAATGGCCTTTTCATTGCCGGAATAAGGGTTGGTGTCGAGCCATACATCCGGATTTTCAATCGGCTTCAGGCCGGTGATGTCGACTGGTTGCGGGGTGACATCGCCGTGCGCCCAGACTCCGGCAGCGGCAGTCAATGCGAGCACTGCCATGGCACCGGTAAAAGAACGTTTAAGCATTTGCATAGTACCTACCTTCAAATCAAAAAGTGTCTGCTCCAAAAACGGCGGGACGTGCTGTCGCCCCGCCAATCGCAGTGGAGATCAGGAAGTTTTGGGAAGTTTGAACACCCACAGGCTGCCGCCCTGGTTGAGGTGCTTGATGCGCTTGGCAACGTCGCCGCCCCACAGTGGGACCGCACCACCCCAGCCGGATGGCACCGCCACAAACTGTTCGCCGTCCTGTTCCCAGGTGATTGGGCAACCCACCACGCCGGAGCCGGTCTGGAATTTCCACAGCTCTTGGCCGGTCTTGGCATCAAACGCTTTCAGGTAGCCTTCCGGCGTGCCGGTAAATACCAGGTTGCCTGCGGTGGTCAGCACACCACCCCACAATGGGGAGTAGTTTTTGGCTTCCCACACGATCTTGCCGGTTTTCGGATCCATTGCCCGCAGTGCGCCAATGTAGTCTTCGTTCAGCGATTTGATGTTGAAACCGGCGCCGAGGTAAGCCGCACCTTTTTTGTAGGTGATGGGCTCGTTCCAGATGTCCATGCCCCATTCATTGGCGGGTACGTAGAACAAATCCGTGTTGGGGTTGTAAGCCATTGGCATCCAGTTTTTGCCACCGAGGAACGACGGTGCAGCGAATACGGATTTACCCTTTTCCTCGCCTTCCGGTGCGCCAGGGCGGTTGTCGTCGTTGTATTCAGGGCGGCCAGTTTCCAGGTTGATGCCTTTGGCCCAGGTGATCTGGTTGACGAAGGGCGAAGCACTGATCAGCTTGCCATTGGTACGATCCAACACGTAGAAAAAGCCATTACGGTCAGCATGGCCGCCAGCCTTGATGACCGTGCCGTCCGCTTGTTTCAGGTCGAAGGAAATGAATTCATTAACGCCGTCGAAGTCCCAGCCGTCATGTGGCGTCCATTGGTAGTGCCACTTGATGGTGCCGTCCGCCGGGTTGATTGCCAGGATGGAGGAGGAATACAGGTTGTCGCCGGGGCGCAGGTGCGAGTTCCACGGGGAGGGGTTGCCGGTGCCGAAGAACAGGGAATCGGTTTCTGCGTCGTAAGTGCCGCCCAGCCAGGTGGCCGCGCCGCCGGTTTTCCACAGGTCGCCCGGCCAGGTTTTACCCTGCTCGCCGGTGATGCCATTGTCCTGGCCGTTGAGGGTGCCCATGTGGCCTTCCACGGTGGGGCGTGACCAGATCAGTTTGCCGGTTTTGGCATCGCGTGCTTCGACCTTGCCGACCACGCCGAATTCACCGCCGGAAACGCCGGTAATGACCATGCCTTTGACCACAATCGGCGCGGCGGTGTTGGAATAACCGGCCTTGTAGTCTTCCATTTTCTCTTTCCACACCACTTTGCCGGTGTCTTGGTCGAGTGCGACCAGTTGCGCATCCAGCGTAGAGAAAATGAACAGGTTGTCGTACAGCGCGCCACCACGGTTAACCACGTCGCAGCATGGCAGAATGCCGTCCGGCAGGCGGTGGTCGTATTGCCAGATTTCCTCACCGGTTTTGGCGTCGGCAGCAAATACACGGGAATAAGAGGCCGTTACGAAAATCTTGCCGTTATGCACCAGCGGCTGGGATTCCTGACCACGCTGTTTCTCATCGCCGTAAGACAATACAAACGCGGGTACCAGATTTTTGACCGTTTCGGTATTGAGCTTGTCCAGCGGGCTGAAGCGCTGGCCTTGCAGGCCCATGCCGTAACTGACGACATCGCCGGTGGTTTGGGCGTCGTTGGCAATGTCCTGATCGGTGACGGCTGCCATCAGGGCGGGGGTACTAAGTGCGCAACCGATGGTCAGCGCCAGTAAGGCTTTACGGAATGTTTGCTCTGCTTTCATGTTGGAAATCTCCTCCTGCTATCGAGCCAAGTTGTGTCGGTACAGCCTGCGGCAGAGCTTCTCCCCTTGCTCTTGCAGGTGCTTGAAATCAGCTTAAAGGGGTTCAGGTTGGAAAAAGGTTGGGGTTTGCGGATTTTTGCCGTTGCCGGAAAATCATGGGCTTGGCTGGTGTTGACGCACCCAGTCTGCTGGCGTCAATTGCCTGCTCAATGACGTGATGATGCGGGGATTTGGCACAGGTCGGGTCAGCATTCGCCGGGTCGCCGCTCAGTTTGAACGCCTGACAATGACAGCCGCCGAAATCCTTTTCCCGTTCGTTACAACTGCGGCACGGCTCTTTCATCCAACCTTCGCCACGGAAATGATTGAAGCCGGGTGATTCGTTCCAGATCCATTCCAGACTGTGATCGCGCACATTGTGCAGCTCCAGCCCCGGCAGGTCGCGGGCGGCATGACAGGGTAATGCCATGCCGTCCGGCGCTACCGCGAGGAATACTCTGCCCCAGCCGCCGACGCAGGCTTTTGGCCGGTTTTCGTAGTAATCGGGCACGACGTAGTAGATTTTCATCTTGCCCTTGAGCTTTTCCTGATAGACATGGGCAATACGCTCGGCTTCGCGTACCTGCTCCAGCGTGGGTAACAGGTGGTCGCGGTTGAGCAGCGCCCAACCTTCAAACTGGGTGGTGGCCAGTTCCACATAATCGGCCTGCAACTCCACCGCCAGATCCAGCATTTGTGCAATGCGGTCGGAATTCTGCCGGTGGATAACGAAACACAGCACCATCGGGTAGCCGTTCGCCTTGACTGCGCGCGCCATCTCCAGTTTGTGCTGGAAGGCGTGGGTTCCGGCCAGATAATCGTTCAGGGTGGCATCGTCCGCCTGAAAGCTGACCTGGATGTGATCCAGCCCCAGTTCGCGGAAACGGGCAACCCGGTCTGCATCCATGCCAATGCCGGAGGTAATCAGGTTGCTGTAGTAGCCGAGTTTGCGCGCTTCCCCGATCAGTGCTTCCAGATCCTTGCGCACCAGTGGTTCGCCGCCGGAAAAGCCGAGTTGTGCCGCGCCCAACTGGCGGGCTTCGTGCAATACGCGCAGCCAGCCTTCGGTGTCGAGCTCGTCCTTCTTCGGCACCAGATTGAGCGGGTTGCTGCAATACGGGCATTGCAACGGGCAGGAATGGGTGACTTCGGCCAACAGCCACAGCGGTGGAGGTGGCTTAGACATAACGTATCCACCCGCGCTCAAGCGCTTCATGCAGGAAGCTGACAACATCCTCGCGCAAGCCTTCCGCTTCGTAGGCATTTTCCAGGTCGGCGATCACGCCGATGACACTGCGCTGGCCGTCGCAAAAGCCGAGGATGGCGGCGGCGGTATCATTCAGTTGCACCATGCCTTCCGGGTACAGCAGCACATGGCATTCCTGCACCGGTTCCCACTGGAAACGGTAGCCGGGGGCGATGGCAGGTTTGGCGTGCAAATCAGGCATGTGCGGCCTCCTCAAGATTGAAGTAAGGCGGCATGTGCTGCACGTAGGCCAGATACATCGCATCCAGCATTGCCCACAACACATCCAGTTTGAATTTGAGGATTTGCAGGGCGCGCTGCTGCTGCTCGTAAGTGGTGAAATGCTGCAAGGTCAGAGCCAGACCGTGATCTACGTCGCGGTGCGCTTCGGTCAGGCGGTTGCGGAAATACTGCAAGCCTGCGTTATCGATCCAGGGGTAATGATCCGGCCAGCTTTGCAGGCGCTGGCGGTGCGCCGTCGGCGCAAACAGTTCGGTCAGCGAGGAACACACGCCTTCGCGCCAGTCCGCGTGGTGCACGAAGTTGATGTAGGCATCCACCGCGAAACGCACACCCGGCAAGACATGGCGCTGGTCGAGCAACTCTTCGCGCGGCACACCGCAGGCTTCACCCAGTCGCAGCCAGGCTTCGATGCCGCCGTCGGAGACGTGGTCGGTCGCCGAGCCGCCGTCATGGTCGAGGATGCGCTGAATCCATACCCGACGCACTTCCCGGTCGGGGCAGTTGAACAGCAGGGCGGCGTCCTTACGTGGAATCGTCACCTGATAGTAGAAGCGGTTAGCCGCCCAGCCACGCAACTGCTCGGGCGTCAGTTTGCCTGCGTACATCATCTGTTGAAACGGGTGGTGAATGTGGTAATAGCGCCCCATGGCGCGCAATTGCTGCTCGAATTCGGCAGGCGTCCACGCTGTCGTCATATCTTGGTTCTCCTCTCCCAGATTGCGTTCAGTATGGAAGTGGAGGGGTTGGCGAAAGGTTGGTTAGGAGGCTGGAGGCTTACAACTCCAGCAACATCCCGTCAAAGGAAACCTCAATTCCAGCTTCAGCCAGCACGGCCCGTTCCGGCGAATCTTCATCCAGGATCGGATTGGTGTTGTTGATGTGGATCAGAACCTTGCGGGTGGAGGGGAAATTCGCCAGCCATTCCAGCATACCACCTGCGCCTGATTGCGGCAGATGGCCCATTTCACGGGCTTTTTTAACGCCTACCTGACGGCGTTGCATTTCATCATCTGTCCAGCAGGTGCCATCAACCAGCACACAATCAGCGTCGGCGAAAAAGGCTTGCAGGTGCGGCTCGATTTCACCCAGACCGGGGGCGTAGAACAGTCTGCCGCCAGTGCTGGTATCTTCAAACCAGAAGCCTGCGTTATCACCAATACCAGGGTTGTGGCGATGCGGGGAATAAGGCGGTGCTTTGCTGTTGAGTCCTACCGGTGTAATCCGCAGGTGGTCGATGCCGGGAATGCTGAGGGCGGAACCATCCAGCGGCAGCGTATGCCGGTTCACCCCGCAATAATGCTGCAACATGTTCAGCACTGGGAAGCCGGTGGTCAGGTCTTCGTACACGCTGTCGGTGCAATACAATTCCAGCGGCTTGGGGCTTTCACGCAGAATCAGCAAGCCGGTGGTGTGGTCAATCTGGCTGTCGGCCAGCATCACAGCGGCAATGCCGGTATCACGCAACTGGCGGGCAGGTTGCAACAGTGGGTGATTGGCATTGAGCTGGGTGCGGATGTCAGGCGAGGCATTCACCAGCAGCCAGTTTACCTTGTCGGTGGATACCGCGATGGATGACTGGGTGCGGGCGTAGGCTGCAATCGAGCCATTCCGTTCCCCTGCGCACATCGGGCAATTACAGTTCCACTGCGGGAATCCACCTCCCGCAGCGGAACCAAGAACCAGTACAAACAAGGGTTTAACGGTTCATGATGTACAGGTTGATTTCAAAACCGTAACGCATTTCCTTGAATGCCGGTTTGACCCATTTCATTGGCTTTTTCATTGCGTATCACTCCTCTTTCAGTGACAGGTTGATCGGAGTATCCATTATGCGCCACCAAGGTTGGGGAAAGGTTGGTGGGCGCTTAGAACGAGAGCATTGCCCCTACCGCAACACTGCCGGATTTATCGGTTCCAACACCTTCCAGGTCGCTTTTCTGGCGAGACACTTCACCAATCAGGCTCAGGTTGTCGGTCAGGCTGTGATACGCGCCCAGCGTGACCTTGTCGTTTTTGACATTGGTCAGATGGGTCTGCTTGCTTTGGGCAAGGTTGAGGCCCAGTTTGGTTTTGCCCAGCTTGTAGGTGGCTTGCACCATACCGCCTTTGGACTTTTCAGCCTCGCCGGTTGTGCTGTCAAAGCCGGGGAAGATAATGCCGCCAATCCCAAGCGTATCCATGCCTTTGCCTTGATAGTAGGAAGCGGCAAAGCTGGCTTTGTTGATATCCACTTTGCCGAAGACTTCTGCGCCCGTGATGCTGGGTTTGTTGCCATTGGCCAGTTTGACTTTCTGGCTCAGGCCACTGACAGAAACGTGCCCTTTAACGCCGTTGCCCCGGTCAAAGTCATAGCTGGCTTTGCCATGGAAACCTGGCTGGCCACCATCACGGGTGGACTGACTGGTAACGCCGTTGGATTCCTGCCCGTCGACGGGGTTGAAAACGCCTACGGTGGCTTCAAAGCCATTTTTCTTCGGGGAACTCCAGTTGATCTGCGAGAGCCGGTCGGTATACACATAGCCGAAACCCAAACCGCCCAGCGTGGTATGACCCGGCCCGGCAGCGGTGAACATGGCACCGTTACCACTGAGGCTCATGTCATTGATGATCGGGTCGAATCCGAACAGGCCGAAGTCGCGCCCGGCCTTGACCGTACCCATGCGTTCATTGCCAAACGTCAGATAGACCTGACGGGCATCGACCGTGGAAAAGTCCAGCGCATCACCCGGCAATTTGTTGGTGTCCTGCGTGGCTGTACCGTAATAGACATTGACGTTGCCACTGATGTCGTAACCGTTTTGCTTGGTTTTTGCGCTGAAATTCAAGGAGGCAGGCAGCAAGCCGTTGGAAACGCTATGGGTGTCGCCATCCGTCAGCGTGCCGGTGTCTGGGTCAAGGCAGGCAAGCCCGGTCATGGTGCCGCCGCCAGCCCCCAGTTTGCCGCTGTCACATTGGGTCACCGTGTAGAAGGTGTTGACGTTGCCGCCCAACCCCAACTCCCAGTCACCAGCCTGCCAAGTGGCTGCTGAAGCCACGCTTGTGGAACCGCTTAGAATGGCGGCCAGCAGTAATGCTATTGGGTTCTTACGCATATAATCATCCTCTCCGATCTTATTGACTTCCCACCCGGAACATATTGGGCGGAGATTATGATTTGGCATATCAGGTTGGAAAAAGGTGGGCTATTTATTTTGAATGGAACCTAATTTAAAAGATGACCCGATGTTTTTAATGACAAGAGATTATTCACAATAACATTTCTATATGAAATGAAGGACATATCCCGAAAACAGTGCAATGTTTTTATTTCAGGATGTGAAAAGCTATTAAGTTCCGTCATTTTGTTCTTGCCTTTATCCGGCGCTTTTTGCTATTTAATTAATGGTCTTTCCAATCATGAGTTTACATGCTAGTCTCCGAAAAGAATGTGTAAGTTAATCAATTATCATGTGAGGGTGGATATTACTTAAAGGAAGGTTGGGAAAAGGTTGGCAGGCCCTTTTTTCACCACGCACAATCGCTTTGACGCAGGAGGAGGCGTATGAGGCAAGCACACGCGGCAGGAGGAACCCTGTCACAGCGGCGGGTTACGATCGAAACCCAATGGAGCCGTTTCATGGCGGGCAGCCCATTCATGAAAGCGGATAACGTGCGCGATGACATCATGTCTTCGTGGCAACGCAGCGCCCAATATCTCAAACCCCAACGGCCCCACGCACCGGCTGACGATGAATACACCGCCACCAAGCTCTGGCAGGAATCCCAACTTTGCCAGGCAGCCCGCCGCGAACAGGATGCAATGATGCAACTGGCCAAGGAAGGGGAACTGGTGGCGGCGATTGCTGACCCGAGTGGACGTTTGTTGTGGACGTTTGCCAGCAGCCACATGCAACGGCGGGCTGAAGCCGTCAACTTTACCGCAGGCGGGCATTGGGACGAACGTTCGGTCGGCACCAATGCTATTGGCCTTACCCTGAAACTGCGGCGCTCGGTCACGGTGTTTTCATCCGAACATTACTTGCCGTTTGTGCATGACTGGGTGTGTTACGGCGCGCCGATCATTCATCCGCAAACCGGCGAATGCGTAGGCGTGCTGGACATGTCCACCACCTGGAACCGGCATACGCCCTTGGGGCAGGCGGCGGTGACTGAGCTGGCGCGTTCCATTGCTGCCGGTTTGCCACACAATCTGCCGCGTGCGGAACTGGAAATCCATGCAATGGGCCACCCGCGTGTTTCGTTCCGGGGCAAGCCGCTGAATCTGCCGATGCGTCAGGTGGAAATTCTCTGTCTGCTGGCGCTGAATCCGCAAGGCTTGAGTCTGGATGGCTTCCACGCCGCGTTGTATGGCGATGCGCCGGTTTCCACCGCAACCCTGAAGTCGGAACTTTCCCATTTGCGCCGGGTATTGGATGGGCAGATTGGTTCACGGCCTTACCGTTTGCTGGCACCCGTCTGGGCTGATTTCATCCAGGTTTGGCAGACTTTGCGTCAGCAGCGCACCAACGAAGCTTTCTCGCTGTATCGCGGTTCATTCCTGCCGCAATCCGAGTCACCGGAGCTGGAGGAATGGCGGCATTGCATCGACGCGGTGATGGGGAAGGCATTGGAATCCTGCCAGAACCCTGCCCTATTGATGGAAAAGCTGTGCCACAGTACGTCCGGCAGTGAACTGGTGCGCGAACGGCTGGCCGAACTGGCCTCAAACGGCGGGTTCTGAACAGGTCAATGCTGCGTAATGCCGCAGGTATTCCGGCTCGTAGGTTTGCAAAGCGCTACGCAAGTCATCGGCAGCAATCAGGGAAGAAAGCGCCCGCGCCAGCACATTGCAGTTCCACAAGCCAACCACCGGCTGTTGGCCGAATGCGTAACGGCCTTTTTCATCCGCCGGGTTGATCACGCACGCCGGGTCACGTTCCGGGGTAAAGCCGCTTAAACCCACATCCAGCGTCAGTCCAAGGATGGACTGATTGTCGGTGTTCATCACACCATGTACGAATCCTACTGCCTGCCAGTGTGCTATCAGCCGCGCTGCGCGTAACACCACTTCCTGGAAAAATGCTGCATAGCGTTGTTCGCCTGCCTCTGCGCAATGCGGGAAATGCCAGTGGATGACGTAATCAGCCAGTTTGCGCAAGGCTTTCGTATTGCGCTGGAAATGGTAGTTCTCGAAAGTGCCGAAACGGATATGGCTGGGGGCAATGCGGGTCAGCATGGCTTCCGGGCCAAAACCGCTGCGGTAGACCAGCCCGGAACCCTGGGTGATGCATAGGCAGCGAGTGGTGGGCACGCCGAGTGCAGCCAATTGCTCAGTGATGGCGTATTCGTGCAGGCATTCGTCCAGCCCCGCGCGGCCATCGGCATTGCGGGCGTAAGGGGTGCGGCCAGCGCCTTTCAGGCAGATGTCGAGCAAGCCTGTTGCGGTTTCCACTTCCCCCAATAACACGGCGCGCCCATCGCCCAAAAATGGGTTGAAGTGGCCGAACTGATGCCCGGCGTAAGCTTGTGCCAGCGGGCGGCTGTTAGGTAGCAAGGCATTGCCGCTGAATATTTGTAGGAAATCGTCGGTTGCGCATTCAGCAGGGTCGAGGCCGAGCTGTTGCCCAATAGCAGGGTTAGCGCGTGTAAGGCTGGGATGCTGCAAACCCTGCGGCTGGTGTTCGGCGTAGAACCCTTCCCCCAAGCCGTGGAAATGCTGCTGGAGGGTGAGTTCGGCCAGCCGTTTCATGCTTTGGCTTGCTTGCTGCGTTTGGGCGGGGCTTTGTGTTTGAGGGCGGTGGCGTAGGCTTTGCGCGCCCATTCCAGCAGTTGGTCTTGGTCTTCCAGCAGGTCGGCGGGCACCGTCCAGTAGGACATGACCGCAACCTTGCCATCTTTCTTGCTGTAAGTGAAAGGTTGGCTGCCTGCCTGTTCGTAATCGGCTTGGTTGTCCTCCGTCACCTTGAAGTAGAGGGTATCGCTGATCACGATGGCGAAGATCACGTCGTCGCGGTAGATGCCGAAGCCGCCGAACATGGAACGGTGCGTCACCTGCCCGAGCGGGGCGAGCAGTTCGAGGAGGTAGGTGAGGTATTCGGTTGGTTTGGGCATGGTGCTACCCGCTTGTGTCTAAACAGTCTTCTAGACTAGCAACATCATGATGCTTTTCAAAGGGAGCGCTGGGGAATATTGATAAAGCGAATAGGCTGTTTAGGGATGGTGGTGCTAAACTCAAATACTCCTTAGGCGCAGTACGTGGAGTGCTTTATGAATGTTATAGGCATCAAGGAATTACAAACCAATCCCGGTAAACTCAGCCATTCACTACTAAACAATGAATACATGTTGATCACCCGCCGTGGCGAGCCGCTGGGTGTGGCGCTGCCTTTCGGCACACAGTTGCTGGAAAATGGCATGAAAAACTGGGTTGCCCTCAAGGCTTTTCAGGCGGGTGATTTGAGCCTGGGGCAGTTGGGCAAGGTTTTGGGCAAAAACAAGCATGAAACACTCACGTTGTTGGGGGAGCTGAACATACCTTTTGCTGATTACGATTTGCAGGAAGATTTACAGACACTGGATGAGCTGTTTCCAGCATGACGGCTATTATCGTTAGTGACACTACCAGCCTGATTGTGCTGGAAAAGCTCCAGGCATTGCCGTTGTTGTGTCACCTGTTTTCGCGTGTGCTGATACCTGAGGTTGTTCTTGCTGAATTACAGGCGGGTTCTCCTCATATTCACGAGCTCATTGAGCAGCTTGCTTGTCTGGAGGTGGTGACTGTTCCCGTTTCCCGCAGGTTGGAGTCTTTGTTGCTGTTGCTGGATGCCGGGGAGGCGAATGCGATTGAATTGGCTGTCAGCCGTCATTTGCCACTGATTATTGATGAACGTAAAGGGCGTCAAATTGCACACCAGTTCGGTTTGAAGATAACAGGCTTTGCCGGATTGTTGATTCAGGCTGTTCGCCATGGGGTGATTGATAGGGAGACTGCACTGGAATATCTGGATCAGGCGATGATGAATGGGTTACGTCTGTCTGACCCATTATTGCGGCAAGTGAGAGAGGCACTGGGCAAGATAAGCTAACGCTGCTTGCCTTTTGTCACGCCTCAGGTCTTCCCTCCGACTTACACTAACCCTATAAAGCCAGGGAGGAAGCGCCATACTTCAAATCCTCATCATGGCAGCAGCCACATCCCAATTTGTCCCATAGGGTTCAGCGTAAAGCCGTGGCATTGGCTTTGAAACTGCTGTAATTTGTCGCCAGTTCTTCGGACATGCCAAAATGCGACAAGTGTAGATACAGGAAATTAAGCGAAATGATCACAATAACCCGTAAAATTGCGTGGCTGGCCATTGGCCTGGGCACTTTGGGGCTTGCCGCTGGCAGCCTGATCCTGACGGCTTGGCTGGATTTGCACCCGTGTTACTTATGCATTTTCCAGCGCTTGCTGTTCATCCTGATTGGTGTATTCGGCTTGCTGGCGGTTAGCGGATTCGGGGAAAAGTTATGGGGCGGAGCCATCCTGCTGTTGTCAGGCATCGGCATCAGCGTGTCGGCGTATCAAACCTGGTTGCAGCTACAGCCGCCTGGGTCTGCCTCCTGTGCAGGTGGGCAACCCAACCTGATCGAACAATTGGTTTACTTCCTGAGCGACAACGTCCCTAGCCTGTTTGAGGTTTCCGGCTTATGTGAAGACGAGGAACTGGTGATCCTGGGGCTTTCGCTAGCCAACTGGGCGCTGGTTTCATTCCTGTCAGTGTTTGCTGTGGCGATTTGGGGGATGTTCAGCAAGCAACCGTGGGTAATCGGTTCCCGCCGCTGATCGGTTGCAGGGTACAGGCCAAAAAGCGCGGGCCAGGAAAACCCGGCCCGCGTATCACACGCTAGGAGGAGGAAATCAGAAGAAGCCCAGAGGGTTGATGTCGTAGCTGACCAACAGGTTTTTGGTTTGCTGGTAGTGGTCGAGCATCATTTTGTGGGTTTCGCGCCCTACCCCGGACTTTTTGTAGCCGCCGAAGGCTGCATGTGCAGGGTAGAGGTGGTAACAGTTGGTCCATACCCGGCCTGCGTGGATGCCACGGCCCATGCGGTAGGAACGGTTCATGTCGCGGGTCCATACGCCTGCACCCAAACCAAACTCAGTGTCATTGGCAATCGCCAGCGCTTCTGCTTCATCCTTGAACGTCGTCACCGATACCACCGGCCCGAAAATTTCTTCCTGGAACACCCGCATATTGTTGGTGCCTTTCAGCAGGGTCGGCTTGATGTAGTAACCATCGCAGTATTCACCGCTGAGGTGTTCCGCTTCGCCGCCGGTGATGACTTCGGCACCTTCATCCTTACCGATCTGAATGTATTCCAGAATCTTGTCGTACTGTTCCTGGGAAGCTTGTGCACCGACCATGACTTCAGTGTCCAGCGGGTTGCCGCGTTTGATCTGGGCGGCACGCTCAATCACCATGCCGATGAATTTTTCGTACATGTCTTCCTGCACCAGCATGCGGGATGGGCAGGTGCAGACTTCACCCTGGTTGAAGAAGGCCAGTACCGCGCCTTCGACTGCTTTGCTCAGGAAGGAGTCTTCGTGATCCATGACATCGGAGAAGTAAACATTAGGTGATTTGCCGCCCAGTTCCACGGTGGAGGGAATGATATTGTCGGCAGCGTATTTCATAATCAGTGAGCCGACCGGGGTGGAGCCGGTGAAGGCAATCTTGGCGATGCGGGTGCTGGTTGCCAGTGCCTTGCCTGCTTCCGCGCCGAAACCATTGACGATGTTCAGCACGCCTGCTGGCAGCAAATCCTGGATCAGTTCCGCCAGCACCAGGATGGAGGCTGGCGTTTGTTCGGCAGGCTTGAGCACGACGCAGTTACCCGCAGCCAGCGCTGGAGCCAGTTTCCATGCGGCCATCAGCAGCGGGAAGTTCCACGGAATGATCTGCCCGACCACGCCCAGCGGCTCGTGGAAGTGGTAAGCAACGGTGTGTTCGTCGATTTCGCTGAGAGTGCCTTCCTGCGCACGCAGGCAGCCTGCAAAGTAGCGGAAATGGTCGACGCACAGTGGCACGTCTGCGTTCAGGGTTTCGCGCACGGCTTTGCCGTTGTCCCAGGTTTCGGCGACGGCCAGCATTTCCAGGTTGGCTTCAATGCGGTCAGCGATTTTCAGCAGGATGTTGGAACGGGCGGTGACGGAGGTTTTGCCCCAGGCGTCTTTGGCTGCGTGTGCTGCGTCCAGTGCCAGCTCAATGTCTTCCGCGCTGGAACGGGGAATCTGGCAGAACGGTTTGCCATTCACCGGGGAAATATTGTCGAAGTATTCGCCTTTGACCGGCTCCTTCCACTGGCCGCCGATGAAGTTGCCATAGCGTCCCTTGAAGTTGATGACTGCGCCAGCGGTGTTCGGATTTGCGTATTGCATGTTGGTCGTCCTCTCTCTCTATTTGCCGTTTGATAGGTCGGGATTGCCTCCCTTGAGAACAAGACTACGGCGGCAAAGGTTGGGAAAAGGTGGGATACAACAACAATCGTGACGTGAGAAATAGGTGTATTGGGCGCGAATGTCTTTCTGGTCGCGCTGACACAAACAGTGAGCGTTGATGAAACTATGCTGCTTCTGCGGTCAGGGTGAAATCCGCATGGATTGTATCGTAGGGGACGCAGATGCCACCCGCATCCTGCTCGACAATGCCATGTTCGATCAGGATTTTGATGTCATCATGCACGCGCCGGACATCACGCTGAACCTGTTTTGCCAGTTCGCGGATACTGGTTTTACCCAGTTTTTGCAGCTTGACCACCAAATCCCAGCGGCGGGCGTTGATTACTTCAAAGAACATGCCGGGAGAAGTGAAGGTCAGGTATTCGCCAGCGTATTCGCCCTTGTTCCAGGCATCCAGAAAGCGGGTGGCAGACGCCTGCATGGCCTGTTCTTCCGTCAGTATCTTGATTTCGAGGGTGCGTTCAGTCTTGGTCATGATTTGTACAGGTGTTTGCTGCCTACCACAGGCTGCTCCAATTCCCATATCACCATTTCCTGAATGTGGCCGCCTTCATAAACGATGCGGTCTTTGAGTATGAGTTTTGCTGGCATGTTGACATTATGACAACGGCAAGCGGCGGGATCAATGCGTGGTGAGCATTTTCTGATAGGAAAGTAGCACGTTTTATGAGCAGTCGTGTTTACAAAATAAGGTGGGATACAACAACAATCGTGGCGAGAGAAATAGGCTTCAACCCTAGGTTTTCGCTATGCTGAAACGAAACCACCGGGGAAGGAGCCACCATGGATGATGACCAGTTGTTGCGTTACAGCCGCCAGATCATGCTGCCGCAGATCGACCTGACGGGGCAGGAAAAACTCAACGCTGCATCGGTGCTGATTATTGGCCTGGGAGGGCTGGGTTCCCCCGTTGCCATGTACCTCGCCGCCAGTGGTGTAGGCAGGCTGGTGCTCTGCGACCCGGATGTGGTCGACCTGACCAACCTGCAACGCCAGATTGCGCACGATACCCCCAAAGTCGGCCTGCCCAAGGTCGATTCCGCCGCCGAAACCCTGCGCCGCCTCAACCCGGAAACCACGCTCGAAACCATCCCCTCCAAACTGGACGAAACTGCCCTGCTGGAGCAGATGCAGCAGGTGGATGTCGTCGTGGATTGCACCGACAGCCTCGATTCCCGCCTGCTGATCAATCGTGCGGCAGTGGCTGCCCGCAAGCCGCTGGTGTCCGCCGCCGCCATCCGCTGGGAAGGGCAGATCAGCGTGTTCCAGCCCCACCTTGGGGAAAACCCTTGCTACCACTGCTTTTACGGCAAGGTCGGCGGCCTTGCGCAAACCTGTAGTGAAAACGGTGTGGTCGGCCCCCTACTGGGCGTGCTTGGCAGCATGCAGGCGTTGGAAACCCTCAAGTTGCTGGTCGGCAGCGGCACAACCCTGACCGGGCGTGTCCTGATGTTCGACGGGCAGGCGATGGAATGGATGGAATTCAAACTACCGCGCGACCCCAACTGCCCGGTATGCGGCAACCTTCACAGAAGGTAAGGACTCTCAAAACCCCCAAATATTTTGGTATACACTCAATCTTATCCTGGAGGAGTCAAAAGTTAGAAAAACCGCCGTTCCGCGCCTCGCCAGAGACGCCACAAACCCAAGAGGAGGAGGAATCAATGACCGTGAAGCTAGCACTCACGGTGAATGGCAATGCTGTGGAGGCGGAAATTGATCCGCGTACCCTGCTGGTGCAATTCATCCGTGAACATTTAGGCCTTACCGGCACCCACGTCGGCTGTGACACCGCCCATTGCGGCGCCTGCACCATTCACCTTAACGGACACGCGGTCAAAGCGTGCAATATCCTCGCCCTGCAAGCACAAGGGGCGGAAATCACCACCATCGAAGGCCTGGCCAACCCTGACGGCGAGATGCACCCGATGCAGGCCGCTTTCAAGGAATGCCATGGCCTGCAATGCGGCTTCTGCACACCGGGCATGGTGATGAGCGCAACCGCGCTGCTGAAGGAAAACCCCAACCCCAGCGAACACGATATCCGCGCAGCGCTGGATGGCAATTTCTGCCGTTGCACCGGCTACCAGAATATCGTCAAGGCGGTGCAGACCTGCGCCGCAGGAGGTTAAGGCTATGGGCGCAAATATTCCCAATGGCATTGGTGCTGCCACCCGCCGCAAGGAAGATCAACGTTTTCTCACCGGCGCGGGCAATTACACCGACGACATCAACCTGCACGGGCAGACTTACGCTTATTTCCTGCGTTCACCCTATGCCCACGCCAAAATCAACAGCATTGACCTGAGCGAGGCCAAAGCCGCACCCGGCGTGGTCGCTATTTTCACGGGTGAAGATCTGGCGGCTTCCGGCATCAATGGCTTGCCCTGCGGCTGGCTGATTACCGATGTGAACGGGCAACCGATGAAAGAGCCGGTACACCCGGTACTGGCGCAAGGAAAAGCGCGTTACGTCGGCGACCCGGTGGCGGTGATTATTGCCAACACCTATTTCCAGGCGAAGGATGCCTCAGAACTGGTGATGGTCGATTACGAGCCGCTGGAAGCGGTGACCGATACCGCCCAAGCCAAAGGCTCGACAGCCGTGGTGCATGATGAAGCCCCGGATAACGTTTCCTTCGTCTGGGCGGTGGGTGACAAGGGCGCGGCTGATCAAGCATTTGCCAAGGCCGATCACATTACCACGCTGGAATTCCGCAATAACCGGCTGTCCCCCAACGCCATCGAGCCGCGTGCCGCGCTTGCCCAGTATTCGCGTGCCGAAGATGCTTACACCCTGTACGTGGCCAACCAGAATCCGCACGTTGAACGCCTGCTGATGACTGCCTTCGTGCTGGGTCTGCCGGAACATAAGGTGCGGGTGATTGCACCGGATGTAGGCGGCGGTTTTGGTTCCAAAATCTTCCTCTACAACGAGGAAACCGCGCTGGTATGGGCTTCGAAGCGGGTTAACCGGCCGATCAAATGGACGGCGGAACGTTCCGAATCCTTCCTCTCCGACGCGCATGGCCGTGATCATGTGACCAAGGCGGAACTGGCGTTGGACAAGGACGGCAAGTTCCTCGGGATGCGGGTGGATACCACCGCGAATCTGGGTTCCTACCTGTCTACCTTTGCTTCCTGTGTACCGACCATTTTGTACGCCACTTTGCTGGCGGGGCAGTATGCAACTCCGGCCATTCACTGCCAAGTCACGGGTGTTTTCACCAATACCTCGCCGGTGGATGCTTACCGTGGCGCGGGCCGCCCCGAAGCCACGTTCGTGGTGGAACGGTTGGTGTCAGCAGCGGCAATGGAAACCGGTATTCCCCAGGATGAAATCCGCCGTCGCAATTTCATCCGCGAATTCCCGTATGCCACGCCGGTAGGCCTGACCTATGACGTTGGCGACTACGAGGCAACGCTGAATGCTGCGATGAAAATTGCTGATGTGGAAGGTTTTGCTGCGCGCAAGGAGGAAGCCAAACAACGCGGCAAGTTACGTGGTTTGGGGTACTCCTGCTACATCGAAGCCTGCGGGTTGGCACCTTCCAATATCGCGGGTGCGCTCGGTGCGCGCGCCGGTTTGTTTGAAGCCGGGGAAGTGCGGGTGCATCCGACCGGCTCCGTCACGGTTTTCACCGGCTCGCACAGCCATGGGCAGGGGCATGAAACCACCTTTGCGCAAGTGGTGGCTGACCGCCTTGGCATTCCGTTTGAAAACGTTGACATCGTGCATGGTGATACCGGGCGCGTACCGTTCGGCATGGGCACTTACGGTTCCCGTTCGCTGGCAGTAGGTGCATCCGCCATTATCCGCGCCGTGGATAAAATCGTCGACAAGGGCCGCAAGATTGCCGCGCATCTGCTGGAAACGGCGGATTCCGACGTGGTGTTCGAGGACGGCAAATTCAAGGTGGCGGGGACTGACCGCGCGGTCGATTTCGCCCAGGTCGCACTGACGGCCTACGTGCCGCACAACTACCCGCTCGACAAGCTGGAACCGGGGCTGGACGAAACCGCGTTCTACGACCCGACCAATTTCACCTACCCGGCAGGCAGCCATATCTGCGAAGTGGAGGTCGACCCAGATACCGGCGTGGTCGAAATCGTCAGTTTCACCGCCTCGGATGATTTCGGCAATATCATCAACCCGATGATCGTCGAAGGTCAGGTGCACGGCGGTTTGGCGCAGGGAATCGGCCAGGCATTGCTGGAACACGCCATCTATGACCCGGAAAGCGGCCAGTTGCTGACCGGCTCCTACACCGACTATGCGATGCCGCGTGCTGATGATATTCCGAACTTCAAGGTGGATACCCAGGTCACGCCTTGCACCCACAATCCGCTGGGCGTCAAAGGCTGCGGGGAAGCGGGCGCGATTGGTTCACCACCTGCGGTCATTAGCGCCATTATCGACGCGCTCAAGGATCTCGGGGTGAAAGATATGCCGATGCCTGCGACCCCGCACCGTGTCTGGCAAGCCATTCAAACCGCCCGCAACTAAGGAGGACAGGAACATGTATGCATTTGAATACCATCGTCCCGGTACAGTCGCCGAAGCTGCGTCCTTGCTGGGTTCTCTGGAAGACGCCAAGGCGCTGGCAGGCGGGCAAACCCTGATTGCCACGCTGAAACTGCGGCTGGCGCAACCTTCCGACCTCATCGATCTGGGCGGCATCAGCGAGCTGAACGGTATCCGCGTGGAAGGCGATAATCTGGTCATCGGCGCACTGAGCAAACACGCGGAAGTGGCGAACTCGGCGGAGGTGCAACAGCACATCCCCGCGTTGGCGGCACTCGCCCACAGCATCGGTGACCGGCAGGTACGTGCCGTTGGCACGCTGGGCGGCTCCATCGCCAATAACGACCCGGCGGCGGATTACCCGGCCGGTGTGCTGGGGCTGGGCGCAACCGTGGTCACTTCCCAGCGCGAACTGGCAGCCGACGATTTCTTCACCGGACTGTACGAAACCGCGCTGAACCCGGATGAGCTGATCACCGCAGTTCGTTTCCCCATCCCGCAACGCGCGGCTTACGCGAAATTCCCCAACCCGGCTTCACGCTTTGCGCTGGTAGGCGTCTTCGTCGCGCAGGCGGCAGATGGTTCCGTGCGCGTGGCCGTGACCGGCGCTGGCCCTGGCGTGTTCCGGGTGGCGGAGATGGAAGCGGCTTTGAACAGCCATTTTGCGCCGGATGCACTGTATGGCATCCGTGTGGATGCGGATGAGCTGAACAGCGACCTGCACGCAGATGCGGCGTACCGGGCACATCTGGTGGGCGTGATGGCGAAACGGGCAGTG
>NZ_JAYMYJ010000106.1:60339-66276 GCF_035668035.1 Candidatus Thiothrix phosphatis
ACGGCGGCGTTCCTGGCGCTACGCATGGGGCGGCCCCTGTTGCTGGAAGGCGAAGCAGGGACCGGCAAAACCGAGATTGCCAAAGTGCTGGCGGCAAGCCTGGGGCGGCCGTTAATCCGCCTGCAATGCTACGAAGGGCTGGATATCGCCTCTGCTGTCTACGAATGGAATTACCCCCGGCAGATGATCGAAATCCGCTTGGCGGAAGCGGCTGGCGCTATCTCGCGTGATCAGTTGGCCGCTGACATTTTTGCCGATCGTTTCCTGATCCGCCGTCCGTTGTTGCAGGCGCTGGAAGGCGACCCGGATGCGCCGCCGGTACTGCTGATCGATGAACTCGACCGCACCGACGAACCGTTCGAAGCCTTCCTGCTGGAAGTGCTGTCCGACTTTCAGGTGTCGATCCCGGAGCTGGGGACGATCAAGGCGTGTGCCATACCGATTGTGGTGCTCACGTCTAACCGTACCCGCGAGATTCACGATGCGGTCAAGCGCCGCTGCCTGTACCACTGGGTGGATTACCCCGATGCCGAACGTGAACTGGAAATCGTCCGCCGCAAAGCCCCAGATGCGCCCGAACAACTGAGCCGCGAAATCGTGGCTTTCATCCAGACCTTGCGTGGACGTGACCTGTTCAAGCTGCCGGGCGTGGCGGAAACCATCGACTGGACACGTGCGCTGATGGAGCTGGATCGCATCTGCCTCGACCCCGAAACCATCAACAATACCCTGGGCGTATTGCTCAAATACCAGGACGACATCGCCCGCATCAAAGGCAGCGAAGCAGCCTCGATCCTCGCCCAGGTGCAAACCGAACTGGCAGCAGGAAAACCCTCATGAGCCTGCTGCGTATGCCTGCCGAACACACGGGCCGACTGGCGGAAAACATCCTGCATTTCGCACGCGTACTGCGCACCGCCGGAATGCCGGTGGGAACCCATCAGGTGTTGGCAGCGCTGGAGGCAGTACGTATCGCCGGAATCGGCTGCCGCGAGGATTTCTATTGGGCTTTGGCAAGCGTATTCATTGATCGGCGGGAACAGCGCGAGTTGTTTGACCAAGCGTTCCATATGTTCTGGCGCGCCCCCGACCTGCTGGGGCGGATCATGCACATGATGTTGCCCAAGGTCGAAGGCTTGCCGCCAGAACCGGATAAAACGACCAACCGTTTGCAGGAAGCGTTCGCGCAAGGTTTGCCCAAACCGCCCACATTGCCGCAGCAGGCCGAGCGGGAAATTGAGCTGGATGCAAGTCTGACCTTTTCCGCGCGCGAGCGTTTGCAGCGGATGGATTTTGAATCCATGACGCGGGCGGAACAGGCCGAAGCCAAACGGCTGATTGCCCGCATGGAACTGCCCTTGCGCGAAGTGCGTACCCGGCGGCTGGTTCCTTCAGCGCATGGCGTGCGGATCGATCGGCGTGCGAGTTTGCGGGCGGGGATTGCATCCGCTGGCGACATGATTCCCTTACGCCGCGCGACCTTTCGCAGTGTGCCGCCGCCGCTGGTGGTGCTGGTGGATATTTCCGGTTCGATGAGCCAGTACGCGCGCATGTTCCTGCATTTTGTACATGCGTTGGGCAATGCCCGCCAGCGCGTGTCAGTGCTGCTGTTCGGCACGCGCCTGACCAACATTACCCGCGAGTTGCGCCAGCGTGATGTGGATGTGGCACTGGATCGGGTCACGGCGCGGGTGGAAGACTGGGCGGGCGGCACCCGCATTGGCGCTTGCCTACATGAATTCAACCAGCTGTGGTCGCGCCGTTTGCTGGGGCAAAACGCCAGCGTGCTGCTGCTCAGTGACGGACTTGACCGGGAAGATGTCAGCATACTGGCGGCGGCGATGGAGCGTTTGCACAAGTCCTGCAAGCAATTGATCTGGCTGAACCCGCTGCTGCGCTACGACGGCTTCGAAGCACGCGCGGCAGGCATTGTGGCGATGCGCCCACACGCCGACCTGTTTATTCCGGCCCATAACCTGCAAAGCCTGACGGCGCTGGGGAAAGTGCTCGCAGCTCCTCCACCAACACGCACATTGGAACCACGCGCCGTCAGCCGGGCCGGAAGCCTAACTCAAGGAGAACAAACAAGATGAAAATGAATGGAGAACAGCGCATACCACGCGACCAGGAGACGGTATGGCAGGCGTTGAATGACCTGGAGGTGATCAAGGAATGCGTCCCAGGTTGCGAATCCATCACCACCGTGGCGGAAAACGAGCATGAGCTTGCCATGACCGCCGCCGTCGGCCCGGTCAAAGCGAAATTCAAGGGCTCGCTGCAAGTGAGCGATATTGATGCGCCTAATTCCTACCGTATGCAATTCCAGGGGCAAGGCGGCGTGGCTGGTTTCGCCAAAGGCGAAGCGGTGGTGAACCTGACGGCGGATGAGGCCGACACCCTGCTGGCCTACACCGTGGAGGCGCAGATTGGCGGCAAGCTGGCGCAGGTCGGCTCCCGGCTGGTGGATGCGGCGGCGAAAAAGATGGCGGACGCCTTTTTCAGCCGTTTCAACGCAAAAGTGGCTCCGCCGGAGGCTGAAGCATGAACACCCCCATCCAGCGTGAAGACATCCTGTCCACCGCGCAGGACTGGCTCACGGCAGGCAAGCAAGTGGCGCTGGCAACCGTGACGCACACCTGGGGTTCCTCGCCCCGCCCGGTCGGCAGCCAACTGGCGGTGGCGGATGATGGCGGCTTTGCCGGGTCGGTTTCCGGCGGCTGCATTGAAGGCGAAGTCATCCGCGCCGCACTGGCCGCTATCACCGATGGCAAGCCGCGCTCATTGGCGTTTGGCGTCAGCAACGAACAAGCCTGGGAAGTCGGGCTGGCTTGCGGCGGGCGGGTGGCTGTGCAGGTGCAAAGCCTGGCAGACGCCGCCTGGATTGGCGCTTTGCAGGCGGCGCGGGCGGCCAGGCGTGAAGTCGCCTTGCTGACCCGGCTGGGCGACGGCGCGCAGGCATTGTGGGCAAACGGGCATGTTGAAGGCGGCCTTGCCCTTCCGGCTGCCAGCGCGCGCGAAGTCGCCGAGCGGGTCGCCGCCAACCATTCCGGCATCCTGGCCGCAGACCCTGACCTGTTCCTGCATGTGTATGCACCGCCGCTGCGGCTGCTGGTGGTGGGGGCGGTGCACATTGCGCAGGCGCTGGCACCGATGGCGGCGCTCGCCGGTTTCGACGTGACGCTGATTGACCCACGCCGGGCGTTCGCCACCCACGAGCGTTTTCCTCAGGCGGAGTTGCGTGATGACTGGCCGGATGAGGCGCTGGAAGCCTTGCGGCCCGACGCCACCACCGCCGTCGTCACCCTCAGCCATGACCCGAAGCTTGATGACCCGGCGCTGATCGTGGCGTTGGGCACCCCCGCGTTTTACATCGGCGCGCTAGGCAGCAAACGGACGCATGCCCAACGCCTGCAACGCCTGCGTGAAGAAGGTTTCGATGACGCCGCCTTGGCGCGGATTCATGCCCCCATCGGCCTGGATCTGGGCGGACGCTTACCGGCGGAAGTCGCCGTTTCCATCCTCGCACAAATCCTGCAAACCCGTTACCAGGAGGGGATATGAAGTTTGGCAATTTTTCACTGATGGAAGCGCAAGGCGTGCGGCTGGCGCATACCTTGCGGTTAGCCGGGCGCACCTTGCGCAAAGGGCGCACGCTCGGTTTTAAGGACATCGAAATATTGCGTGCGCAAGGCATTGCCGAAGTCACCGGCGCGCAACTCGGCACCAACGAACTGGATGAAGACCAGGCCGCCAGCCACGCCGCCCAATTGCTGGCGGGGCGGCATATTGAGGCGCAGCCCGCCGCCCGTGGGCGCTGCAACCTGAAAGCTACGGCAGCAGGCGTATTGCTGGTGGATGACGCCGCCATCCGCGCCCTGAACCGCACGGACGAGGCGCTGACCGCCGGAACGCTGGCACCGTTTACGCCAGTGCGCGCCGGGCAGGTGGTCGCCACCATCAAAACCATCCCCTTTGCCGTCGCCGGACGCACGCTCGCCAGTTGGAAGGAAATAACCGCAGCGGCGGCGCCATTGCGCATCGCCCCCTTCCGGCCACACCGGACTGCGCTGGTCATGACCACGGCGGATGGCCTGCCGGATAAGTTATTCGCCACCACAGCAGCGGTGACGCGGGCGCGGCTGGAGGCGTTGGGCAGCGAACTGGCGGTTGAACGGCGTTGCGCCCACGATTCCCCGGCGGTGGCGGAAGCCATCCGCGCCGCGCTGGCGCAGGGGGCGGAACTGATCCTGATTGCGGGCGCTTCGGTCAGCAAGGATCGCAGCGACACCGTACCCGCAGGCATTGTGCAGGCAGGCGGCGACATCGTGCACTTCGGCATGCCGGTCGAGCCGGGCAATATGCTGCTGTACGCACGGATCGGCGCAGTGCCGGTGATCAATCTGCCGGGCTGTTCGCGGTCGCGGCGCATCAACGGGCTGGACTGGCTGCTGCACCGCCTGCTGGCGGATGTGCCGGTCAGCGGCGAAGACATCATGGACATGGGCGTGGGCGGGCTGATCGCCAGCGCGGCGGAAGGCAAGACGGAAATACCGGAAGCGCCTGTCCCTGCCCGTCCGCCCCGCATTGCCGCCGTGCTGCTGGCGGCGGGCAGCTCCAGCCGGATGGGGGAACGCAACAAACTGTGCTGCGAAGTGGATGGCGCGCCGATGGTGCGGCGCGTAGTAGCGGCGGCGCTAGGTTCCCGCTGCGTGCAGACGCTGGTGGTGACTGGGCACGAAGCAGAGGCGGTGGAAGACGCCTTGCAAGGTTGCGCGGTGTCGTTCGCGCACAACGCCGGGTTTGCGGCGGGGATGGCGTCCTCGCTACGTTGCGGCCTGCGCGCGCTGCCGCCAGACCTGGATGGGGCGATTATCCTGCTGGGCGATATGCCCCAGTTGGATTCCAGCCACATCAACAGCTTGCTGGACACTTTCGACCCGGCGGCTCCCGCCATTGTCGCGCCGGAACGGGATGGCAAACGCGGCAACCCGGTGCTGTGGCCGCGCCACTATTTCGCCGAAATGCAGGCGTTGCAAGGCGATCAGGGCGCCCGTTCGATGGTGCTGAAATACGCCGATGACATGGTGCTGGTGGCGGTGGAGGATGACGCGATTTTCACCGACATCGATACGCCGGAAGAGCTGGCGAGGATGACGGGGTAACGCGCATGACAGCGTTTGATGCGCAGGCGGCACGGCGGGATTTCCCGCTGTTTGCCATGCAGGCAGCACCTTTGCACTACCTGGACAATGCAGCCACGGCGCAGATGCATGTGGCGGCGTTTGAGGCCATGCGCCTGCATGACCTGACTGCGCGCGGCAATGTGATGCGCGGCAATCACCGGCTGGCGGAACAGGCGACCTCAGCGTATGCAGCAGCGCGGCGCAGTGTGGCGGGTTTTGTGAATGCGGCGAGCGCAGAGGAAGTTGTATTTACTTCCGGCGCGACGGCGGCACTCAATCTGGTGGCGGCTTCCCTCGGGAAGGTGTTGCAGGCCGGGGATGAAATCGTGGTTTCGCAGGCCGAGCACCACAGCAATTTCCTGCCGTGGCAGCGGCTGAGTGAACGTGGAGTCAGCTTGCGGATATTGCCGTTGCTGGCGGATGGACGGTTGGATACCAGTAAACTGGAGGAAACGATTGGCCCGCGCTGCAAGCTGGTGGCGGTTACACATGCCTCCAATGTGACGGGTGCGGTTACGGATGTGGCGGCAGTGGTGGCGGCGGCGCGGCGGGTTGGGGCGCTGGTGTTGCTGGATGGCGCGCAGATGATCCAACACGGGCCGGTGGATGTGGGGGCGCTGGGCTGCGATTTCTATGCGTTTTCCGGGCACAAGTGCTTTGGGCCGACCGGGATAGGCGTGTTGTGGGGGCGGAAGGATGTGTTGCATGACTTACCGCCTTTCATGTCCGGCGGCGGCATGGTCGGGCGTGTTGG
>NZ_JAYMYJ010000107.1:0-2045 GCF_035668035.1 Candidatus Thiothrix phosphatis
ACGAGGAATCCAGTTTCATTGAATATTAGCAATTACTAATAGTGCACCAACGCCCCGAATCCGTCTACCAGAGGCGATTCGCGTCCAATTTCTGGTTTATCCACAATTTTTTGTAAAGCAAGCCACGATGAATAGGTGCGAGAGACCAGCCGACTGAAATAGCCAAGCTAAGTCTTGAGTCGCCCCTTCATCAGCGACACGACAGGCTAATGGACACCCTTAGCCGCTGACTGACCGGTAAGCAGTAAATTGCCGCCTGATCCTAGCCGGTATCCAAGGTCGGCTTCGGCCGAGAAGCCGACTGTCGACACGGTTGGCATGAAGGTCGTTTCCTGGCCGGTTCCCGACCGACACCATCCTACACCTGCTGACTGCCTTCCGGAGCATAGCGCTCGGTCAGGATCGGAAATTGACATCCCCCCAGCCGACTGACCGGTTATGGTTGATTGCTCAGGGTCAGCGTCGGCTTTGGAGAAGAATCTCCGCCGTCGGCTCCTGGCCGAAAGTTGCCATCCAGCCATTTTGCCCCACCTTCGACCTGGCTGCCACGCCGTATGTACCATGACATTTTCCAACCACGGATTGCACGGAACGGGCTATCCGCACTCTGATGCAGCCAACCGTGGATTGCACAAAACCCAGGACTATCACGTTGGTTCGCGATGGGCCGACGTGCGTGCCTTCCGGGCCGCACTGGAAACCCGCTGGTGCGTTGGTGATACCATCCAGAACCTGCACACCCGCGTTTCGCAACTGGAAGATGCCATCCGTACCGCCAGCACGCTGGAAACCCAGCGCCTCACCTATATTCTCTCGACCATCGTCTTGTTGCTAGGGTGCTTCGATGAAAGACCGCTATGCTCGCGAAGTCATCAATGGATTTCCGTATCCCGTGGCGGCCATGTTCGTCAGGTTGCGTACCGACGAATGCCTGGACCCCGGCCCGAACCGGCTCCGCTATCTGTTGAGCACCGGTGAAGCCATCACGCGCTTTCTCGGGGTCGTGAACCTGTGCCAGGCACGGAGCTTTGCCGAATCGACCGGGCACGTTCCGCCGCACGCGCTGCGCGCCGATTTCCGGCCGCGCTTCGAGCGCATCGCCTGGGGAACCTGGCTGCACCTGGCTCGGGAAAGTCTCCGCTGGCTGCTGACAGAACCGCAGGCAACGGTTCTGATCCCTGAAATGGGACGCTTCTTTTTCGATCCCCCGCCGGCCGACAGCCGGGCGGTGAAGGCGCTCGGCGAACTGCTCACCTTGCGCAACGGACTCAGCCACGACAAGATCAAGGTCATGCACGCCCATGAATTTCAGGATCTCTGCGGTCGCGCACAGGAGCACCTGGAAACCGTACTGGAAGCACTGGAGTTTCTGCTGGATTATGAATTGACCTTCATCAGCGAAATCGACGTCGAGAAACGCCGCCGGCACGAGCCTGTCTTCCGCCACCGCCTGATGAAGCTGATCGGCAATTCGGGCGATTTCGAAGGCGACCGCAACAAGCAGACCTTCCCCCTCGATTCCCATGCCGTGATCCTCAGCCATCGCGAGAGCGGGCGCCATCTCAACCTGGATCCGCTGCTGGTGTATGAAGCGAAGGCCGGCAAGGCACCCGATATTTTCTTCTACAACGGGATGAAAAACCCCGATCAGGCCGAGTACGCGGCCTGCAAGCATGGTGGAAATTTTCGCAGCGGAGATTCCGAGCGGGCCGCCAATTTGGCGGAAGAGCTGACCATCCTGTTGCAGATGTTTGGCGACACCGCGCCGTCCGCGCTGGTCTGAGGAGCCACGATGGATGAGCACGAAAGCCTGGACACCCTGTTTGCTGGGGTGGGTGCGGCAACGGAGCAGCAGCGTTCCCCCTTCAAGTTTCTCGATGCCTACGGCGTGGGGGATCGCAGCCTGTTTTTCGGGCGCGACAACGAAATCCACGATTTGTACGCCCGTTTCTATCATAGCCGGGTGCTGCTGGTTTATGGGGAATCGGGTACCGGCAAGACCTCGCTGATCGAATGCGGCCTGCGCAGCGAAATCCCCGCCGAAG
>NZ_JAYMYJ010000108.1:0-2035 GCF_035668035.1 Candidatus Thiothrix phosphatis
TGTCAACACCGACTGAAAACTGACCCACTTTCGTCAAAATCACCGTTTTAAAAATGACCCACCCAATTCAGTCAACTTTTGTTTCTGGGGCAGTAAAAATGCCCGCCTTACGCTTGTCTTTTAGCCGGTAACTGTCCCCCTGTATCTTGATGACTTGGGCATGGTGCAACAGCCGGTCAAGCATGGCTGCGGTCAGTGCCGTATCGTTGGCGAACGCCTGCCCCCACTGCCCAAAGTTGAGGTTGGAGGTGAGGATCAAGGAACCCTTTTCGTAGCGTTTTGCCACCACTTGGAAGAAGTCATTGGCCTGTTCCTGACCCAATGGCAAATAGCCGATCTCATCCACCACCAGCACCCGTGGGGCAATAACAAGGCGGTTGAAGGCTTCGCGGTAACGCCCTTGGGCGCGGGCATTGCCCAGTTGCAGCAGCAAATCAGCAGCGGTGGTGAAACGCACTTTCATGCGTTGCTGGGCGGCCAGATAGGCAATGGCAATCGCCAAGTGGGTTTTGCCAACCCCAGATGGCCCCAGCAACACAATGTTCTCGCAACGTCCGACAAAGGCGAGGGTGGCGGCCTGTTCAACCTGCTTGCGGGGTGCGCCCGTGGCAAAGCGGAAGTCGTAACCCTCCAGCGTCTTGAGGGCAGGGAAACCCGCCATCTTGGTCAGCACCTGCACGGTGCGCCGCTGGCGCAAGTCCTGTTCGGCCTGTAACAGTTGCTCCAGATAGGTGCTGTAACTGAGTTCCTCCGTCACCGCCTGTTGCGCCAAGGCGTGGTATTGGTCAGGAATGGCGGACAGGCTGAGGGATTGGCATAGGCTTTGGATGCGTTCGTGTTGCAAGCTCATACGCCGTCCCCCGTGGCACAAAACAGTGCATCATAAGCATCCAGCGGGCGTTGCAGTGGTTCAACCGCTTGTTGCCAGCTTGTACGGGGCGGTAATGCCTGCCCACTGTTGTCCGGTGCGCCGCTGGGAATGGCGGCAGGCAACGCTGGCACTACCTGCCCGGTGTACGGCAACAAGGGCAATGCCTGCAAGTGCTGGCGTTCCAACACCAAGCGGTGCGCAGGCGGTTCTTGGGTCGTGCCGTGGATGCGTTGGTCTGCCACGTCCTGTAACCAGCGGCGCACTTCGGCGTTCAGCAAGCCCACATCCACTGCCACACCCTGTTGCGCTAGCCGTGTCACCAGCGGGAAGTAAAAGCTGTGTTTGAGGTAATGGTTAAAGCGCTCCACCTTGCCCTTGGTTTGCGCCCGGTACGGGCGGCACAGTTTAGGCAGGAAACCGTAGTGTTTGGCAAAGTCGAGGAAACCCGGCTGGTACTGATGTTCCCCTTCGCCATACGCATCCCGTGCCAGCACCACCGTCTTCATGTTGTCGTACAGCACCTTCTTAGGCACGCCGCCAAACCACCCAAACGCCGCCACATGGCAGGCCAACAACGTTTCCAGACGTTCATCGCTGACAAACTCCACGTAGCTGGCACGCGAATAACCCAGCGTCGCCACAAATGCCGACAACCGTACAGGCTTGCTTTGCAGCACCGTCCAATCCACCTGCATCTGCAAGCCCGCCTCCGTCTCAAAACGTACCACGGGTTCAACGGGCAACGCCGGGTACAAGCCCTGCAAAAATGCCCGTAACATCGTCACACCACCCGTGTAACCTTGCTGGCGTATTTCCTCCAGCAACACCGTCGCGGGCAAGCGGTGCGGTTGCGCTTGCTTCACCCGCTCTTCCAAATAAGCCTGATATGCCGCCAGTTTAGCTACCCGGACAGTGGTGCGATGGTAGCTACGCGGCAACCGGTCATCATGCCGCAGGCACTCCCGCACCGTGTTACGGGATAGGCCCAGTTCGCGGGCAATACGGCGGGTTCCATACCCTTGCCGGTGCAATATTGTGATCTCCATATAACGCTCCTGTGTCAGCACCACCCTGCTCCTCTGTTGGGTAAATCAAGGCGGTCATTGTAGGAGGTGGGTCAGTTTTCAATTGATGGGGTGGGTCAGTTTTACATCGGTGGTGACA
>NZ_JAYMYJ010000109.1:0-2017 GCF_035668035.1 Candidatus Thiothrix phosphatis
TAGCATATTCAGCGGGCGGCAAGGGTAAAGTCCGACAGGCTGCTAGGTCACCGTTCGCGCATCGGCCCTGGTCACCGTGTAGCGGTGACCCTGTTCCTGCACCGTATCGCCGACCGCCGGGATATATCGCAGGCGGTTGATCAGGAAACCGGCCAGGGTGTGCGCCTCACCGATCGGCAGATTGAGCTTCAGCGAATCGTTCAGCTCGGAGATCGGTGCCTTGCCGCTGATCAGGTCGGTGTTGTCAATCCATCAGCATTGAAACCAGATCGCCGGCATCGCCGAAGGCCAGAGTAAAGCGGTCCATCTGCGCGTTGATCCGGTCGATCGCGTGACGCTGGGTTTGATCCGTCATTGGAGCAAGTAGGCACCCGCTCCAGCGAAATAACCGATCAGGGCTAGCCAACTGATCTTCTTCACGTACCAGAAAAAGTGAATTTTCTCCAAGCCCATGGCAGCAACGCCCGCTGCCGAACCAATGATGAGAATCGAACCACCTGTCCCGGCGCAGTAGGCAAGGAATTTCCAGATGAAGTGGTCAGTCGGGTATTGCTCTAGACTATACATTCCCATCGATGCTGCGACTAGCGGGACGTTATCGACCACTGCGCTGACGATACCGATGATCAGGACGATTACATCCTGCCGTCCCACTGTCTGATCCAGCCATTGCGCTAGTGAAGTCAGGATATGAGTATGTTCCAAGGTGGCGACGGCAAGCAGGATGCCGATGAAGAACACGATGGAGCTCATGTCGATGCGGCTGAGAGCATGTACCAGCGTCAGGTGCTGCTTGCTTTCGTCCTCTTTCTTGCGATGGACCAGATCGCCGACCAGCCAGAGGATGCCCAGACCGAACAGGATGCCCATGAAAGGTGGCAGATGGGTGATGGTCTTGAATGCAGGAACGGCTACCAGAATGCCAATGCCCATGAAGAACATCAGATTACGTTCAAAGTCGGTGGTATGCAGGCCATGATCACTCGCACGTATTTGCGGCGACTCAACGGGCCTTCCGCGCAGGATATAAGCCGTCACTGCCAGCGGAACCACCATGCTTAACGTGGCGGGGATGAAGACCGACTTCATGATGGACAGTGTCGTGATCTGGCCGCCGATCCAGAGCATGGTGGTGGTCACGTCGCCAATCGGAGACCATGCACCACCCGCATTGGCTGCAATGACGATGATGCCTGCAAAGAACAGACGGTCTTCATGCTTGGTGAGTAGCTTCCGCATGAGGGAAATCATGACGATGGTAGTGGTCAGGTTGTCCAGCACCGAACTGAGGAAGAACGTCACAAAACCGACCAGCCACATCAGCGACGCCAGCTTGGTTGTACGAATACGCTTAGTGATGACTTCAAAGCCGTTGTGAGCATCGACGACCTCCACAATGGTCATGGCACCCATCAGGAAGAACACGATCTGGGCTGTTGCCATGACGGATTCGCCCAGTTCTTCCCCGACCTTGTGGGAATCGCCTCCAGCCAGCGCATAGATCGTCCAGAGCAGCCCGGCGCCTAACAGCGCAGAGGCTGATTTGTTGATCTTGATCGGGTGCTCCAGTGCGATGGCGGCATAGGCAATGACAAATACGATGACGAGCGAAGTCAGCATTTCAACGATCCTCTGGTTAATCTTACTGTGAAAGAACTCTGTGCTCAGAGCAAAAAAACTCTGGCAATGGATGCCATGAAGCGTACCTCGAAGGGAAAGGAGGCTCAGGCGGCGGGGATAAAGCCGTGCCTCTTGAACGGCTCTTGAGAGAAGCCCTCGGATTCGGACCCCGCTTGCCTTCAAACAGCGTCTTCGCTTGCTCCTGGATCACCTTCTTCCACTGCCCAACCTGAACAGGGGGCATTCCGTACGCCTGACCAATCTAGTGTTGGCAACAAATAGAACTGTCCGGTTTTGTAGCAAATGAATTGTCCGCTTTGACCGGGGCGGCCGCGGCGGATATACGCAGCCACCTTCAAATTCGGAGGCATGACTTTGCCGGCTTCGTCATAGTCGG
>NZ_JAYMYJ010000110.1:0-65052 GCF_035668035.1 Candidatus Thiothrix phosphatis
TGAAATCAGCCGGGTGTGAAAACAGGATTCCCCAGGAATCGCCTAGCCATTCATGAAAGCGGATTTCACCTTCAGTTGACTGCTGCACAAAATCAGGGGCGGTATCGCCCAAATGGATACTCATAATATGGTTTCTCCCAATAGTGGTTTAATAATAGTGGCCGGTATTTCATTGATGTTGCCTTGCAACAAATAGGACGTAGCCTGCTGCAATTGCCGAAACAGCTCCAGCCCAGCAGGCCACGGCCCAAATCCTGACTCAACATTGATATGGCCTGCCGCGCCGACATTAATCAAACGGCTTTCCCAGCGCTCCGCCCATACCGCCGCAGTGTCAAGGGGCATCCACGGGTCATTGGCGCTGGCGACCACAACGCTGGGAAACGGCAGGCTGTGTTGCGGCAACAGCGAGGCAATGCTGTAAGCCGCTGCAATATACGGCGAACCCGAGAGAAAGCCATTGGCGTTGAAGCGTGCCGGGTCAGCCGGAGCAACCAGCATGGCACCAACAATCCTTTCAGGGCGCTCCATGGCGGCGGCAATACCAGCCAGACAGCCAAAACTATGAGCCAAAAGCCATACTTTGCCGGGTAACCTGTCCATATAATCAAGAATGCTGTTCCGCCATAATGGGAGCGCCGGGTTATCCCATTCCGGCTGCTCAACCCTGACTGTATTGGGAATACGACGCTGAATCCAAGTTTGCCAATGCTGCAATTCACTGCCGTACAAACCAGGAATAATCAATGTATGGTTCATGCAGCCCACCCCTTCTGCCCAAGCGTAAACAAAGCAGCAGCCTTATCAGATGTGTGCGCGTGGTTTAAAAACCAGGTCAATAATGGTTGTTTGATGAAATCATGTATTTCCCATATATTGCGCCGTGTTTTCCATCTTCCGATATACCAGGCAAGCTGCTCCAACGCACGCTGATGCTGATGCCGGTGCTGAAGGAGATCAGGGTAAGCCGCCAATTTCATAGCCCGTTCTTCTTGGGAAAACTGCTTGCTGAGATGTTCCGCCAAGTCCCCGAGCACAACATTGATGCACTCGAAATTAGGCTTGGGTTCCGTAAGCAATTGATCCAAGTCGTGGTATAAGATAGCGAAACAATTATAATTTTGTTCCATATACGCTATACCAAAACGGGGATAATCGATTAAGGCTTCAGGGGCTTCATCACTCCCCATCAAAGAAAATGCTGGGTGCATACCGTATATCTCATCATACGTAAACAACGCTGACACTATAAAACGCCATTCCACCGCACCCAACCAAGAAAAACTGCAATGCTTATGAAGGATATTGGCAAAAATGAAAAATCAGGGCGACGCAGACGGCCTCAACGGACGGCGGCGGCATGCCCGCAGGCCGCATCCTCACACAGGATGACCTCAACCGTGACATGGCTCAATTCCCTGAAATCCGCCAGCAGGTTCCGGTAATGCTGGGCCGGGCGCGGATTGCCCGTCACCAGCGACACCATCAGCGCGTAATCGTCCGCCCCCACTTTCCAGGCATGCAAGTCGGCCACACGGTTGTCCGCATCCTGCTCCAGCGTGGCGCGGATCGCCTGTACCTTCCCGCTGTCCAGCGACCTGTCGAGCAGGATGCCGCTGGTTTCCAGCAACAGGCCATACGCCCAACGGCTAATCAGCACGGCACCCACCAGCCCCATCAGCGGATCCAGCCAATTCCAGCCCAGGTATTTGCCTGCCAGCAAGGCGACAATCGCCAGCACCGAAGTCAGCGCATCCGCCAGCACATGCATATAGGCCGCCCGCAGATTGTGGTCATGAGGGTGCCTATGATCATCGTCATGATCATGGTGCTCATGAAGATTGTGGTCATGGTCATGGTCATGGTCGTGGCCGTGGCCGTCATGCGCCGCCTGCCCATGCCCATGATGATGATGGTCATGCCCCTCGCCGCCCAATAGCCAAGCGCTCACCAGATTCACCGCCAGCCCGACCGCCGCCACCAGGATGGCTTCATTGAAATGGATGTCGACCGGGGAAAACAGGCGGCCAACCGATTCCGCCGCCATCATCAGCGCCACCGCCGCCAACGCCACGGCACTGGCGAACCCCCCCAGCACACCGACCTTGCCGGTGCCAAAGCTGAAGCGCGCGGATTGTGCATATTGGCGGGCGTAGCGGTAAGCGAACAGGGCGATGGCGAATGCCGCCGCGTGTGTCCCCATATGCCAGCCATCCGCCAGCAGGGCGACGGAGTTGAAAACGCTGCCTGCAACGATTTCCACCACCATCATGACCATGGTCAGCCAGAACACCATCTCGGTGCGCTTCTCCCCTGCCTGATGGTCATGAAAAAAGTCGTGCGGGTGCCGCCAACGTTGCAGGGTTTCAGAATGCATGGCTTGTCCTCTGTCCATCAAATGCCCATACCGGCAAGTGGTTTCCACACCACCCGCCGAAACAATTTCCCCCTACCGCTTGGCGCACTGATAAACACGCATGCCTTTGGGGGCAAGATAACTTTTTGCCGTCGTGTGCATCGCCATTCCAGAGACGCCTGACGGGTTCGGCGTCGGGTCAATGCAAAATTCGACGGCGTTTGGCCCAACCGCAGTATAACGGTAATTGCCGAACGGCGGCCCGCCATCCAGCAACTGCACCACCACCAGATCATAGCGGTTGAAATCGACTGCCTTACTGACCCGCTGCGCCATAATATCGGCGGCTTTTTGTGTATTCTTTACCCCCTGTAACCACTGGCCACGCAGCACCGTATCCTTGCGCAAACTTTCAGCCGAATCATAGCTGAAAACGCGTTCGCCGGAACCACCATCCGGGGTCGCCGCAAATGCAAAGCGCCAGTCCGTCAATTCATTGACCGCCTGGGGCAGGGCTGTATCCAGTTGGATTTCCTGCAACTGCGCCTGCGCGCCCCCGGACGGGCCGGAACCTGTAGAGGGGCCGTTTGTGACAGGCGGTGCTGCGCACGCGCCAACCAGAAGGCCTATGCCAATTGTCAACCCAATATGCTTCATAACCTTTTTCTCCTTGCGTGTTTAACATTGGCTTAGGAGCAGGATTCACGGCAAAAGTTCATCCATCCAGGTCACTTCCGGTTTTCCAGCAACGGTTCGTAACGCCGGTCAGTCAGGGTGCGCAGGAAAGCGACCAGCGCATCCACTTCCTTGTCCTTCAGCGCCGGGGCTTGGAAATCCTTTTCCTCCAGGGCAAGGTTGCGCGCCACTTCCGGCACCTCCCACGGCTGGCTGGTTTCCGGGTTGAGCTTGCGTCCGCTGTTGTTGAATTTGTCGTAAAACAGCACCACGGTTTTCAGGTCATGGAACACGCCGTTGTGCATATAGGGGCCTGTAACCTCCACATTGCGCAGGGTGGGAACCTTGAACTTACCGGCTTCCTTGTCGTCCTTGATGCCTTCCTGCCCCAGCAAGCCATTGTCGATGAAATCCACGCCCTTGCCATTGGCTTCCCGCACCGCTTTATTGGTCGGCACACCGAGGTTGTGGTATTCGTAATTGCTGAAGGTTTCGCCTTCGCTGCCGGGGAAAGTCTTCAACTGGTGGCAACGGTTGCAATTGGTGAACTGGTTGGAAAAAAACAGCGATTCGCCCAGTGATTCCTGATCCGTCAGTTCCACCTCGCCCTTGAGGTAGCGGTCGTACTTGGAATCGAACGGCGCAAACCGGTCAGTTTTTTCAAATTCGGCAATGCTTTCGGTCAGGGCGGCGTAAGCGGTTTCCGGCTTGTCGAACACCGTATCACCAAATAGCTGTTTGAAGGTTTGCACATACGCTGCGTTTTCCTGCAAGCGCGCCACCACGCTGGCCTTGTCGGGCATGCCCATTTCGATGGGATTAAGCGGCGGGCCACCAGCCTGCCCTGCCAGATCTTTTTCACGCCCATCGAGGAATTGCCCGCCAATGTATTTGCCCTGTTTGTTCTGGTGAAAATCAGGGCTGAAGCGGGCGTAAGCCGCCGACGGCGCATTGCGGTCGCCCAACGATTTGCCATCATCGCCGAGGGATACGGCCTTGCCGACAGCGGTTTCACGGTTGTCCACGAAGCCATAATCGGGGTTGTGGCAGGTCGCGCAGGATTGGGTGCGGTTTTTCGACAGGTTGGCATCGAAGTAGAGTTTTTCGCCCAGTGCGGCTTTGTCCGTGGCGAACTTGTCACCTCCCACTGCGGAACCGGCAGTCATTAACAACAGCAGAAAACAAGAAATATCGGCTCGCATGGCTCTGTCTATCAAGGTCATAAGCTTTAGAATATAAATGAGAAGACTTTTCATTACAATGAAGCGACGGGATACACTTGGACAAAAAAGGGGGCTTACGCCCCCGGATGTTTCAAGAGTCCATGAGAGGAACCAGGATTCCGGTCGGGCTGGAGTTATTTTTATCACCACTAAACCTGACCGCACGTACACACATTGACTCAGACAAGCTGCGGCGCATCAAACGCAACAGCGGGAGAATCCGACCGGCGGAATGGCAACACCTCCGCCCTTTGCGGCTGTTGGGAGCGGGAAAACCGCCGACAGTTGTCACTGCATTCCTCAAACAAGCCTTCCACCTGGCAACGGGCGTTGCGCGCGCATTGCGCCAGCAGCAGACATTTCACCAATTCCTGCTGCGCCCGCTGACAAGGGTTGCACAATTCTTGCAAGCAAAAATCCCCTTGATCTAGGCATGCCTGCAATTCATGCCTGTCAAACCGCGCCACAACTTCACCCGTATGGCGGTTATGCAGGCTGATGAACGGGTCTGCCCGATCCAACCACGCATTAATGTAAAAAGTCATCACGCACCTCCGCGTCATCCGGTTGCGAAAAGTGAGTCTGGCTAGCGCGGAGTTACGTGACACATGGCTTGACCACAGTTTGCCGTTTTTGAGGAGGGGCAATCTTGTTTTAACCAGCAATGCTCTCTCCATCCCCTTCCCGCCTGTTCCGGCACCACAGGCATTTGGAATTCATTTCATGAGTCAAATAATAACGATTCTCATTTTTGAGTCAACGACTTTTTAAGAAAACTTCTCATTTTCAAAAATAGGCTGAGAACCCCTTGTATTTGCAAACAAGAATGCTTATCATCCAAAACGTATCAAGAATGATTACTGTTTAGGGGAAGTGTATGTACGTTTGCATCTGCCACTCTGTCACCGACAAAGCCATCCGGAAAGCGGTCAAGCAAGGCCACGAAACCCTGGAGGCCATTCAGCAGGAGTTGAAAGTCGCAACCTGTTGTGGACGCTGCAAACATCACGCCCGCGAAGTAATCGAGGAAACCCTCAACCCTGAAACCTTTGACTTTAACCTGATGCAAGGTGCATTCGCATGATGACCGGAGCCTTGAGAATGACGGATGTGGAACCCCGCCGCATTAACCTGGAAGAACTGATGCGCGGCGGCAAGAAAATCATCCTTCAGCATGGCAAACGCCCTTACTGCCTGACCATTACCCGCCGGGGCAATTTGATCCTCACCTCGGCGGCAGAAGAGGCAGACAAACGGCCTGCCGCTGACGACCCGTCAGAACCCTCCAACCAGTAACTTTCCTGCAAACAAGCCAACGGTCAAGCCAGTCAGCCCTCCTGCTCCAGCCAGACCCGCCCCCTTCGGAGCTTACCCTATGAAACCCATCCGCCAGATCGTGTCCGCAGCCTTGCTGGGGAGCCTGTTAACGTCCGTCCCAACCCTGACGATGGCGGACGCCGTAACCGCCAAAGCCGTGGAGGAAAACTACGTCACCCTCGCCCATGCCGGATTCAGCGACGCACTGGCCGCCGCCAAAACCTTGCAGGAAAAGGTCGACGCCTTCATCGCCAACCCCACAGCGGAAACCCAGCAAGCCGCCAAGGACGCCTGGCTGGCCGCCCGTAAGCCCTATAGCCAGACGGAAGCCTTCCGCTTTGGCAACAAGAACGTGGACGACTGGGAAGGGCAAGTCAACGCCTGGCCGCTGGACGAAGGGCTGATTGATTACGTCAAGCAGGATGTTTACGACCACGAGGAAGGCAACAAATTCGCCAACGCCAATATCATCGCCGGAACCGCCCCCATCGACGCCGCCCTGCTGCAAAGCTTCAATGAAAAAGGCGGTTCCGAAGCCAATGTCGCCACCGGCTACCACGCCATCGAGTTCCTGCTGTGGGGGCAGGACTTCAATGAAAAACCACAGGATTCCGGCCAGCGCCCCTACACCGACTACGCCAAGGGCGATGCCTGCACGCACGGGAACTGCGACCGCCGCGCCCAATACCTCAAGGCAGTCACCGCCCTGCTGGTGGACGACCTGCAAACGATGGCCGACGACTGGGCCGACGGCAAGGACAACTACCGCAAGGCTTTCCTCGCGCTGGATGAAAACGAAGCCCTGCGCCGCATGCTGTTCGGCATGGGCAGCCTGAGCCTGGGCGAGCTGGCGGGCGAACGCATGAACGTGGCGCTGCTGGCGCATTCCCAGGAAGAGGAGCACTCCTGCTTCAGCGACAACACCCATAACGACATCGCGGAAAACTCACGCAGCATCCAGAACGTTTTCAACGGTGCCTACACTCGCATTGACGGAGCCAAAGTGGAAGGTGCCAGCCTTGCCCAACTGGTCGCCGCCAAAGACGCCAAGGCCAGCGCAACCCTGACCGGCAAACTGGCGGACACGCAGCAGAAAACCGAAGCGATTGTCACCGCCGCCAAGAACGGGGAAAATTTCGACCAGCAAATCGCCCCGGACAATACCGCAGGCAATAAGCGGGTCAAAGCCGCCATCGCCGCCTTGCGCAGCCAGACAGGAGACATTGAAGCCGCCGCCAAAGTCCTGGGGATCGACAACCTGAGCCCGGAAAACAGCGACTCCTTTGGTGGATAAATGCGCCCAACCCTAGCCATTGCCCTCGGCCTGCTTGCGACGCCGGGGCTAGCCAGCAGTGATGATGAAATGAACAACCCGCAGCAACATGAAGACTTTGCCGTCGGCGGCGCCTTCTTCCAGCAGCCATGGGTCATTGCACCCGCCTCCACCACCGCCCGCGACGGGCTGGGGCCTTTGTTCAAGGCCAACAGCTGCCTGTCTTGTCACATCGGCCATGGGCGCGGGCACCCTCCCCTGAGCGACGCCGAGCCGTTCCTGTCCATCGAGGTGAAGCTTGCAGTCCCCGCCGCCACCCCCGCGCAACAAGCGGAAGCGGCAACGCTCGGCGCAGCGCCGGTGCCGGTTTACGGCCTTCATCTGCAACCGTTCGGGATCAGGGATTTGCCCGGCGAAGGCACGCCGCACTTCACCTATACGCCCGTCACCGGACAGTTCCAGGATGGGACGCGCTACACCCTGCAAAAACCCGCCCTGCACATCACCGGCCTGCATTACGGCCCGCTCGCCGCTGACACGCAATTTTCCGCCCGTGTGGCACCGCCCCTGCCCGGCATGGGCCTGCTGGCCGACATCCCGGAAGCGGAAATCCTCGCCAACGCCGACCCCGACGACCATAACGGCGATGGCGTTTCCGGCAGGCCAAACACCGTCTGGGACATCGCCCAACAAAAGGACGTGCTGGGGCGCTTCGGCTGGAAAGCCAACCAGCCCAGCATCGCCCAGCAAAGCGCCGACGCATTCCGCAACGACATCGGCATCACCACCCACCTGTTCCCTGCCCAGCCGTGCAGCGCGGCGCAAACCGCCTGCCAGTCGCTGCCGGACGGCGGCCAGCCGGAACTGCCGGACGACCTGCTGGAAAAAGTGGTGTTCCACGTCGCCCACCAACCCGCGCCACCGCCGCGCGACACCGCCGACCCGCAGGTGCAATCTGGCCGGAAACTGTTCCAGCAAGCCGGTTGCGCCGCCTGCCATGTCCCGGCGTTCCCATCCCTGCCGCAATCGCCTTACACCGACCTGTTGCTGCACGACATGGGCGTGGCGTTGGCGGACAACCGCCCTGAATTCGCCGCGTCCGGCAGCGAATGGCGCACCCCGCCGCTCTGGGGCATTGGCCTGACCGAACAAGTCAACGGCCATACCCGCTTCCTGCACGACGGGCGCGCCCGCAACCTGCTGGAAGCCATCCTCTGGCACGGCGGCGAAGGCGAAACCGCCAAGCAACATGTGCTGGCCATGAACCCATCTGACCGGGACGCGCTGTTGCGCTTCCTCAACTCGCTATGACGGGAAAGCTGATGTTGAACAAACTATTGATCGCCCTGCTGCTCTTGCCCGCCCCCCTGCTGGCGGAAGAGGCCGCCCCGCCGCCGCCCGCCCAGGAAACCACTGGCGTTGCGCCCGGCTCCCCCTTGCCCGACGCCGACAAACTGCTGGCAAGCCTGGTGGATGGCGCCATCATCCCGCTGTACCGCGAACTGGACGCCGCCGCCGCCGCCCTGGAGCAGTCCAGCCAGCAATTTTGCGCCGCCCCGGACGCCGCCGGTTTCCAACGGGTGCGCGCCGCCTGGGGCGAAACCCTGCTGGCCTGGAGCCGCACGGACGCCCTGCTGTTTGGCCCAGCGGTGGAAGACCAGATCGATTTCCACATCAACTTCAACCCGCCGAAAAAAGCGGCCATCAACCGCCTGCTGGACGGAGACCAACCCTTGACGCCAGAACAGGTCGAAAAGGCGGGCGTTGGCGGGCAGGGCCTGATGACGCTGGAATTCCTGCTGTTCGACCGGGACAAACCAGAGGCCGAACAACTGGCCGCCTTCCAGGGGGATGCAGGCAAACGCCGTTGCGCCTACACGCAGGCCGCCAGCGCCCTGCTGCGCCGGGACATCGGCACAGTCGCCAACGGCTGGCTGCAAGACAAAGGCAGCTACGCCGCCGCTTTCCGCACCGCGCAAGCAGGCAACGCCACCTTCGCCAGCGCCCGGCAGGCGATCGACCTGCTGGTGGGCAAGCTGTACCAATCCGCCGAAAAAGCCGCCAAAAACCGCATCGGCAACCCGCTGGGCAAAGGCATCGACCTCAACAGCGAAGGCAAGCAGGAAATCCTGCTCCAGTCCAACGCCTATCAGCTCGAAGCCTGGCGCAGCGGCTATTCGGTCAAGGCAGTGCGCGCCAATATGGAAGGCATGCAGCGCATTATGCGCGACGGCGGGCTGTTCCAATGGCTGCGCGGACACAACCAGCACCAAACGGAAAAGCTGGTCGCCGACGCCATGGAGCAACGCTTCGCCAACTACCTCAGCCTGCCCATTCCCGCCACTGACCCGTTCACGCTGGTCAGCACCGGCCAGGGCAAGGAACTGGATGGCTACTATTACCTCGGCAACGACATCCAGATGGCCGTCAAACGCCAGTTGGCCCGGGTCATGGGCGTACAGCTGGGCTTCAACGACAACGATGGGGATTAATGCATGAACCGCCGCCAATTCCTGTTACTCGCCACCGCCGGGACATTGGGGTCCGCCATCGGTGCCAGCGCCTTGATGAAACACGCCGCCGCCGCTGCGCCGCAGTGCTTGTATTCCGCCAGCGACAATCCGGCGGGCGGGCATTTCCTCACCCGGCTGAATTTGGCCAGCGGGGAAATCCGCTCCTGCGCCACGCCGGTGCGCGGCCATGCAGTCCTGCCGCTGGCGGATGGCAGGGTGCTGATGTTCGGGCGACGGCCTGCCTTTGAATGTGTGGCGATGGATTTTGCAGACGGTGGCATGACCCCGATCCAGGCGACGGCGGGGCGGCACTTTGACGGGCATGGCTGCCTGTCCGCTGATGGCGGCGCCCTCTTCACCACCGAAAGCGCCTATGACGAAAAACGCGGCGTATTGGGCATCCGCGACCGCCAGACTTTCCAGCACCTGGGCGAATACGACACCCACGGCCTCGACCCACATGACATACACCTGATGCCGGACGGCAAAACCCTGGTGGTCGCCAACGGCGGCATCGAACAGCACCCGGATTTCGGGCGGCGCAAACTCAACCTCGACACCATGCAGCCCTCGCTGGTGTACCTGGATGCCGCCACCGGCAAGAAACTCGACGAATACCGCCTGCCTGACCATCAACTCAGCATCCGCCACCTGCTGGTCACGCCCGGCGGGGATGTCGGCGTCGCCCTGCAATACGAAGGCGACCTGTACCGCCACCAACCGGCTTCGCTAGTCGCGTGGCAACACCGTGGCGGCGCTCTGGAGCTGCTGGGCATCAATACCCAGGCCATTGCCCCGTTCAACGGCTACATGGCGGATCTGGCGTTTGACCCTGGCCGGGGCATCCTCGCCGTCACCTCGCCTCGCGGCAACCACGTCAGCTTCTGGAGTGTGGCGGAACAGCGTTTCCTGCATGCGGCGCCCTTGCCGGAGCCCAGCGGCATCGCCTTCCTGCCGGAACAGCAGGCGTTCCTGGCATCCGATGCAACCGGCAGCCTCCATACCCTTTCTTCCAACCGTCAACAGGCATCAGCCACTCTGCTACGCCAGTTCCCCGACCAACGTTGGGACAACCATCTGGTGATAACGTAAAGCAACCAGCCACTGCTGTTCACCCCACTGACCCCTTACACTTGCGGAGATTCCTGATGAAAAAACAAATACTTGCTGGCATGATTGGTGCTTTCCTGTCCGTCCCGTCACTGGCCGCCGAAGTCAGCGAGCAGTTGGAAATAACCGGCACGATTGAACTGGAATACGGTGCCAGCCGGGGGGATTCCGGCAACGAATACGGCACGGCGCTGGCGACTGGCGCACTGGGCGCGACCATCAAGCCCAATGACAAGTTCGACATCACCACCACCATGCTTTACGAAGAAGACTTGCATGGCGTCGCCACCCCAATGGGTACGGATGAAGCCTTCGTCGCCTGGCATGCCCTGCCGGATGCAAAGCTGGACATCCACGCAGGCCGCCAATACCTGCCCTTCGGCAGCTTTGACACCGCGATGGTTTCCGACCCGCTGACCCTGGAGCTGGGTGAAACCCGCCTCAACCGGGTGCTGAAAGCCTCCACCCAAAACGGTGCCATCCATGCGGCAGGTTACGTCTTCGCAGGCGAGGCCACCGAGCCGGGCAGCGACGACCAGCAGGGAACCGGCTTCGGCCTGCGGGCGGACTACGCCACCGAACAGATGAGCGCAGGGGTCGATTACCTGTCCAATCTGGCGGAATCCGACGGGCTGGATGGCAAGAACAACAGCGTGGACAAAATCCCCGCCATTTCCCTGCACGGCAGCGCCCAGTTGGGGCGTTTCAAACTGATTGGCGAACACCTGACGGCGATCAAATCGTTCCAACCCGGCGATGTGCTGGATGAGGACGGCAACAGCCTCACCGTGGCGGCCAAGCCTTCCGCCACCCACCTGGAAGCCAATTACGACCTGCACAATGACCGCACCGTCGCCCTGGCCTGGAACCAGACCAAGGAAGCGGAGGAAATCGGCTTGGCCAAGGAATATTACGGCGCAACCTACCGCCAGCCGATTTACAAAGGCATTTCCGGCGCGCTGGAGCTGATCCAGTCCAAGCAATACACCGGCGAACAGGACAAGGCCCTGACCGCCCAAATCGCTTACGAATTTTGATGACGGGGGCAAACCCATGAAACAACTGCTGTGGGGGCTGGTCATCGCCAGCCTGACGGCTCCAGCACTGGCGGAGGGCGAAGTCAACGTCTACTCCGCCCGCAAGGAGCAACTGATCAAGCCGCTGTTCGACACATTCACCGCACAAACCGGCATCAAGGTCAACCTGGTCACCGGCAAGGATGACGCCCTGCTGGAACGCCTGCGTCTGGAAGGCGACAACAGCCCGGCTGACCTGCTGATGACCGCCGATGCAGGCCGCCTGTACCGCGCCAAGGAAATGGAGCTGACCCAGCCGGTCAAGTCCGACGTGCTGGTCAAAGACATCCCTGAACACCTGCGTGACCCGGAAAATCACTGGTTCGGCCTGACCTCGCGCGCCCGGCCCATTTTCTACGCCAAAGGCAAGGTCAAGCCGGAGGAGCTTTCCACCTACGAAGCATTGGCAGACCCGAAGTGGAAAGGCCGCATCTGTGTGCGTTCTTCCGACAATATTTACAACCAGTCCATGCTCGGCTCGATGATCGCCGCCGATGGCGCGGACAAGGCGCAGGCGTGGGCAGACGGTTTCGTCAAGAACTTTGCCCGCCCACCAGAAGGCGCTGACAAAGACCAGTTGAAAGCCGTCGCATCAGGCCAGTGTGACCTGGCCATTGCCAACACCTATTACTACGGGCAGATGCTGGCGGGCAATGACCCCGAAGAACAAGCGGCGGCGGAAAAAGTCGCCATTTTCTGGCCCAACCAGAACGACCGTGGCACCCATATCAATGTCAGTGGCGCCGCCGTCACCGCTGCCGCCGGGCATGTGGACAATGCGGTCAAGTTGCTGGAATTCTTGGTCAGTGACGCATCCCAGCACTGGTACGCCGAAGCCAATCAGGAATACCCGGTCAAAGCGGACGTGGAACCCAGCGCCCTGCTGAAAGGCTGGGGTGAATTCAAGGCGGACAGCCTGAATCTGGCCGAACTCGGCAAACACAATGCCGAAGCCGTCAAGATCATGGATAAAGCCGGTTGGAAATAAAGCGCCATCTGTGGCAAACACTGCTGGTCGGCATGGCGCTGCTCACAGCCCTACCGATCCTGGCGGTGTTCGGCTATGTGTTCATCCCCGCGCCTGAAGTCTGGCGGCATCTGGTGGAAACGGTGCTGGCCGATTACCTGCTCAATACGCTGTGGCTGACGCTGGGCGTCGGCGCTGGCGTGCTGTTGCTGGGCTTGCCCACGGCATGGCTGAACAGCATGTGCCGCTTTCCAGGGCAGCGTTTCTTTGAATGGGTCTTGCTGCTGCCGCTGGCGATGCCTGCTTATATCATTGCCTACACCTACACCGGCATGCTGGATTTTTCCGGGCCGCTGCAAAGCCTGCTGCGCGAAGCAACCGGCTGGGGTTATGGCGATTATTATTTCCCGAATGTGCGCTCGCTGGGCGGGGCTATTCTGATGCTGGCGCTGGTGCTGTTTCCGTATGTGTATCTGCTGGCGCGGGCGGCCTTTCTGGAACAGTCGATCTGTGTGCTGGAAGTCAGCCGCACGCTGGGGGCAAACCAGTGGCAGAGTTTTTTCCGGGTGGCCTTGCCATTGGCGCGCCCGGCGATCATTACCGGACTATCGCTGGCGCTGATGGAAACGCTGGCCGATTTCGGCACGGTGCAATATTTCGGAGTGACAACCTTCACCACCGGCATTTTCCGTACTTGGTTCGGGCTGGGTGATCATGCAGCAGCTTCGCAACTGGCGGCCTTGCTGCTGGGTTTTGTGTTCGTGCTGATTCTGCTGGAACGCTGGTCGCGGCATAAGGCGCGTTACCACCATACTTCCAGCAAGTATTCACGGCTGCCACGCTATCAGCTGCGCGGAGGTAAAGCTGTCGCCGCCGTGCTGGTGTGCGCCCTGCCCTTGCTGCTGGGGTTTGCGGTTCCGGTCGGGCAATTGTTGTACTGGAGTGTGACCACAGCCGCCACCGGACTGAACAGCGATTTCCTGCAACTGGTCGGCAACAGCCTGTCGCTGGCGGGGTTGGCGGCATTGTTTGCCTTGCTGCTGGCGCTGATTCTGGGTTATGGCAAACGCCTGAGCGATGGCCCGCTGATCAATCTGACTGCACGGATTGCGGCGATGGGCTATGCGATTCCTGGCACAGTGATTGCCATTGGTGTGCTGATTCCGTTTGCCTGGGCGGATACGCAACTGAACGACCTCAGCCAGCACTGGCTGGGAAGCAAACCCGGACTGTTGTTGAGCGGCACGGTTTTTACTGTACTGTTTGCCTATAACGTGCGCTTCCTGGCAGTGTCGCTGCAAACGGTTGAAGCCGGTCTGGGCAAGATCAAACCGACCGTGGATAACGCCGGGCGTTCGCTGGGGCTGAATGCCTTTGGCGTGCTGCACAAGCTGCACCTGCCCTTGATGAAGGGCACGCTGCTGACCGCGATCCTGCTGGTGTTCGTCGATGTGCTGAAGGAATTGCCCGCCACCCTGATCCTGCGCCCATTCAATTTCAACACGCTGGCGGTGCGGGCGTATGAACTGGCTTCGGATGAACGTCTGGCCGATGCCGGGTTGCCTTCGCTGATGATTGTGGCGGCGGGGATGATTCCGGTGATTTTACTGAGCCGTTCGATTGGCAAATCACGGGCGGGAGAGCATTGAAGCAACCATGAGCAAACTGACGCTGCAAAACATCCATATCGCTTACGGTGACAATACTGTGGTGCATGACATCAGCCTGAGCGTGGAAGACGGCCAAATCGGCTGCCTGCTGGGGCCGAGTGGCTGTGGCAAGACCACGCTGCTGCGTGCCATGGCCGGTTTCGAGCCGGTCACACAGGGCACGATTACCCTGAAAGATCAGATTATCAGCGCCCCCGGCACGCACCTGCCGCCAGAGAAACGTAATATCGGCATGGTGTTTCAGGATTACGCACTGTTCCCACACCTGACAATTACCGACAACATCAGCTTCGGTATCCGCAAACAATCCGCCCGCGAGAAGGCACAGAGGGTGATGGAATTGCTGGAACTGGTGGACTTGCCCGGTTACGAAAAGCGTTACCCGCACGAGCTTTCCGGCGGGCAACAGCAGCGGATTGCGCTGGCGCGTGCGCTCGCCCCCCGTCCACGCCTGCTTTTGCTGGATGAGCCTTTCGGCAGTCAGGATGTGGAATTGCGCGAAATGCTGGCCCGCGAAGTGCGCGACATCCTCAAGCGCGAAGGCATGACGGCAGTGCTGGTGACACACGACCAGCACGAAGCGTTTGCAATGGCGGATGAAATTGGCGTATTGCAGGCCGGGCATTTGCAGCAATGGGACACGGCCTACAACCTTTACCATCAACCGGCGAATCAGTTCGTGGCGGGGTTTATTGGCCAAGGCGCGCTGCTTGCCGGTACGGTCATGGACGGCAATGCCGTGATGACGGTGCTCGGTGCGGTGCAAGGCGATGTGCCTGAAGCTTGCCCACTGGATTCCCCGGTGGCGGTGCTGATCCGCCCTGACGCGGTGAAACTGGCAGAAGATGCGCCGTATCAGGCCACGGTGCTGTCACAGGCGTTCCGGGGCGCGGAATACCTGTATACGCTGGAACTGGGGGATGGCAGCCGGATACTGGCGCTTGCCCCCAGCCGCCAACCGTATGCGCTCGGGGACAACGTCAGCTTCGGGCTGGACGCGCAGCGGCGGGTGATTTTGCCCAACGACGCTGGGGCAAAACAGGCCAACCCCCGTTAACCAACCGTTTTCTGCCTGATAAAATCTGGACTGCTGACAGTCTGCAAACCCTTGGCGACAAAACTGCCATCATTGGTCAGAATAAGGTCGCATCCAGCCTGTCTGGCCATCACAAACTGCAAGGTGTCTTCTAGGTCAACATAATCAGCATCCTGCTGCATCAACTGGATGGCCTCCGCCAACAATGCATTGTCAAACGGCGCAATCTCAAAAATATCATTCACTTGCGCCAGGGCTTCCAATGCCTTTTGCGCATCCTGGCTTTTGGTGGTGATGTAGTACACCGTCGTCACAATGTCACAACTGGTCACCAAGGCCACATCATGCTTGAGGCAATATTCGAGGCACTGGTAACTGGCCTCATGGAAGCGCCGCTTCTGGTCGTAAATGTCATTGATGATATTGGCGTCAACAAAGATCCGGCGACTCATCACGCACGCTCACTTTTCATCCGTTGAATGGACTGTTCATCCCCAATCAGCCCGGTGAACGCTCCCTTGAGACGCTTCAACTTGGTAAGCCGCAATTCGTTACGGCGTGTTTCAGATTCCTTGTGAATCAATTCCTGAATGATCTGGCTCTGTTTTTTATTCAATAACTTGGCCAGAAAATCCAGTTCGCGCACGGTTTCCTCACGCATGGTGAAATTTTTTCTCAGGGAGGGAAGCGCCTCCGTTTTGCTGGCAAGAGTCATGCTTTAAACCTCACAATACACAAGTTTCTATACACACTCTAACACAGAAAATTCGGCACCAATACAGATACACACTAAGCCAGCGCCACACCTGCACCCAGGCTGCCTGACCGCTGGCATCGCCCGCCAGTTCCCATTATTCATGCCGCAACGCTTCGATCGGGTCCAGCCGCGCCGCCCGTTTGGCGGGCATGTAGCCGAACAGGATGCCGATCCCTGCCGAAAAGACGAATGACAGCAGGTTGATGCCGGTGTTGAAGGTGTAAGGCACGCTCATCACCTGCGCCAGCAGCACCGAAGCCAGCGTCGCCAGGATGATCCCGACCAACCCGCCCAACGCGGCCAGCACCACCGCCTCGATCAGGAACTGCATCAGCACCTCCTGCTCCAGCGCGCCGATCGCCAGCCGGATGCCGATCTCGCGGGTACGTTCGGTCACGGACACCAACATGATGTTCATAATGCCAATGCCGCCGACCAGCAAGCTGACGGAGGCCACCGCCCCCAGCAGCATGGTGAGGATTTGCGTGGTGCCGGACAGTGCATCAGCAATCTGCCGGGTATCCTGCACGTTGAAATTGTCATCCTCGCCGTCTTCCAAATGGCGGCGCTCGCGCAGCAGTTGCGTCAAGTCATCCTTCACCCGGTCGATGTCGTTTTCACTCTGCACCGACACTTGGATGCTGGAAACGTCGCGGTTGCCGATCAGGCGGCGCTGCACGGTGCGGATCGGCATCACCACGATCTCATCCTGGTCGCGCCCCATCGACGCCTGCCCTTTGGAAACCAGGATACCGATGATTTCGCAGGAAAAATTTTTCACCCGCATGGTTTCGCCCAACGGCTGCGCGGTGCCGTACAACTCGCGGCGGATGGTTTCACCGATAATGCAGACCGTCTGCCCGCCCTCTTCTTCCGCCTTGGTGAATTCACGCCCGGCGGCCAGCGTCCAACTGCCTGCCGTAAAGAAATCGTTGGTCGAGCCAGTCACACTGGTGGACCAGTTGTTGGCGGAGGAAACCACGGTGGCGGTGCGGCTGGCTTCCGGCGCAACAGCGGCCAGCCCGGTGACGCGCTCCTGGATGGCCTTGACATCCTCCAGCGTGAACGAAGGCGCCCGCATCCCGCTGCCCGGCGGGCCGAACATGCGCTGGCCGGAACGGACTTGCAACAGGTTGCTGCCGAGGCTGGCGACCTGATCCTTGACCGCCTGGGTGGCGCCGTTGCCCAGCGTCACCATGGTGATGACCGCCGACACGCCGATCACAATGCCCAACACGGTCAGGAAGGAACGCAACAAGTTGCGGCGTATCCCCCGCAGGGCAAGCAAAAAACTGTTCCACAACATTACGCTGCCTCCCGCTTACGGACTTCATCTATCGCCCGGTTGCGCACGTCGGTGTCGACCCTGCCGTCAACGAAATGCACCACGCGCTTGGCGTATTCGGCCATTTCCGGCTCGTGCGTGACCATCAGGACAGTGATGCCCTTCACTTCATTGAGCGACACCAGCAATTCCATGATCTCATGGCTGCGCTGGGTGTCGAGGTTGCCGGTCGGTTCATCCGCCAGCAGCAGGGTCGGGTTGGTGACAATGGCGCGGGCGATGGCGACACGCTGCTGCTGGCCGCCGGAAAGCTCCGCCGAGGTATGGTGCTCCCACCCGGCCAGCCCCACCTGCTTGAGCGCGGCGCTGGCAGCCTCCTGCCTGACTGGTGCCGGTTCGCCCCGGTACAGCAGCGGCAGCTCGACATTTTCCTGCGCCGTGGTGCGCGCCAGCAGGTTGAAGCCCTGGAACACGAAACCGAGGAAGTTGCGCCGCAACAGGGCGCGTTCGTTACGGTCTAGCTGCTCCACATGCACATTGCGGAACAGGTATTCGCCGGTGGAAGGCACATCCAGGCAGCCAAGGATGTTCATGACGGTGGACTTGCCGGAACCGCTGGGGCCCATGATCGCCACGAAATCCCCTTCATCGATGCGCAGGTCAACCCCGCGCAACGCCAGGAAACTCGCCTGCCCCTGCCCGTAGGTCTTGGTGATGTTCTTGAATTCGATCAGCGCGCTCATCGGGAGGCTCCTGCCGGGCCACTGTTACCGGCACCTGCTGCGGCGCTGCCGATGATCACCGGCATGTCCGGCTGAAGGTCGCCGCTGACGACTTCGGTCATCTTGCCGTCGGTAATGCCGGTTTGGACCTTGACTGGGCGTGGATGCCCGTCTTGCAGTATCCAGACCCGCTGTTCGCTGTTGCCAACCGCCGCATCCGGCTTGGAAGGCTGGGTGCGTTGGCGGTTCATGCCGGGCGGACGCGGCATCAGTTTGGAAAGGAAGCCGCCGCCGGACTGATCGCCGGACGGCCTGCCACCGCCATTGCCACCAAACGTAGGCTTGAAGCGCAACGCGGCGTTAGGGACCAGCAAGGCGTTTTCGCGCGAATCGGTGCTGATGGTGGCGGTCGCCGTCATGCCGGGGCGCAAGGTCAGGTCGGCATTGGCGACAGACAGCGTGGTGGCGTAGGAAACCACATTGTCGGCAGTGGTCGAGCCTAGGCTTACGCGGGTGATGGACGCCGGGTATTTGCGGCCCGGCCAAGCGTCGACGGTGAATTCGGCTTTCTGCCCTTCCTTGACTTGGCCGACATCGGCCTCATCCACGCCGACCTCCAGCTCCATCTTCGACAGGTCTTCCGCCAGCGTGAACAGGGTTGGCGCGGACAACGAAGCCGCCACCGTCTGCCCCGTTTCAACTGAACGGTTCAGCACCACGCCATCGATCGGCGAGGTGATGATGGCCTTGCCCAGATTGGTTTCTGACGAACGCAGATCCGCCTCGGCGGAAATCACGGTCGTCTTGGACACCGCCTCATCGGCCAGGGCGCTATCCATCGCGGCTTGCGCGGAATCCAGGTCGGACTTGGCGGGCAACTTGCCGCCGGAAGACTGGTTCAATTGCAGCAGCCGGTTGAGGTTGGTGCGCGCCTCCTTGGACTTGGCGGCGGCCTGTTTCACCTTGGCCTGCGCGGAAGCCAGCGACGCCTTGCCCTTGGTGATGGTGTCCTTGAGCTGGGTGGTGTTCAGGCGCGCCAGCACCTGCCCTTTCTTGACTTGGTCGTTGTTGTCCACCAGCACCGCCTCGACCGTGCCGGACAGCTCCGTGCCGATGTCAACTTGGTTGAGCGGTTGCAGGTTGCCGGTCGCCGTCACGCTGACGCTCAGGTTGCCGCGCGTGGCGGGTTGGGTCTGGAAGCGTGGCTCACTGCTGGCGCTGGGCGATTGCAGGTAATACCAGCCGCCCGCCGCCACTGCCAGCACCACGACAACGGACAACCAACGCTTCCAAGCGCGGCCTTTGCCTGGGCGGCCCGTTTTTTGTTTCAGGACATCCTCAACGGAAGGGTTGGTGGGTGTGTTCATGGTCATGTTCCTTAGCTCCTTACCAAGCGCCGCCAACGGCTTTGTAGAGACTGATGATTGCCTGGGTGTTGTCCGCCTGGGCCGCCAGCAAGCTTTCTTGCGCACTCAAGGTGCTGCGCTGGGCATCCAGCACGTTCTGGAAATCGGTCGTGCCCGCTTCATAACTCAGCTTCGCCAGATGTTCCGCGCTGCGGGCCAGCTCCACGTTGTTCGTCAAGATCGGCTGTTGCTGACGGTTGGCTTGCAGGCTGGAAAATGCATTGGCCACGTCTTTCAGCGCGGTCAGCAGGGTCTTTTGGTAACTGGCGACTGCCTGTTCACGGGCGGCGTCGCGGCTTTCCACTTGCTGTTTCAGTTTGCCGCCGTCAAACAGCGGCGCACTGATGGAGGCCAGCAGGGAACGCGCCACCGTGGTCGGGTCGATCAGGTCAGCCAGGCTCAGGCTGCTGGCGCTGAGTGAGCCGCCCAGATTGAAACTGGGGTAAAGGTTCGCCTTGGCTTCGCCGACCCGCAAAGCCGCCGCCGTCACCTTGTATTCGGCAGCGCGGATGTCCGGACGCTGCCGCAAGGCGTTGGCCGGAACCGCGTTCGCCAATTGCGCCGCCGCCGTCGGAATTGGTTTGGCCGCCTCCAGCCGCGCCTGCAAGGCTGCTGGCCCCTTGCCGGTCAGGGTTCCCAAGGCGTTTTCGCTTTGGGTGATGCTGTCTTTCAGCGCCGGAATCTGCGCCTGCGACTGCCCCAGGCTCAAGCTGGCCTGGTCAGCCTCCAGCCCGCTGGCCAACCCGGCTTGCTGCTTGAGGGAAACCAGCCGCACGGTTTCGTTACGGGAAGCCAGGCTCTGCTGGGCGACGGCCAGCCGCGCCTGCGCCAGCCGCAAGTTGACGTAATTGCTGGCGACTTCGGCGGCGAGCGAGGCTTTCACATCCTCCACACCGGCTTGGGCGGCCTGCACATCCGCTTCGGAAGCGTCGCGGGCAAGGCGGTTGCCGCCGAACACGTCAGCTTCCCAACTGGCGTCGATGCTGGCGCCGTAATTGTCACTGCCGCTGTTGCGCCGGACTGAGCCGCCCGCCGACACGCTGGGCAGCAGGCTGGCCCCGGCGATCGCCCGTTGCGCCCGCGCCGCCCGCAAGCTGGCTTGGGCAGTCTTGATGTCGGGGTTGGCTTGCAGGGCTTCCTGGATCAGGCTGGTCATGATGGGGTCATTGAAACGCCCCCACCACGCCGCCTGCACCGGCGCACGGCTGGCCACCGCCGCGCTGGCCTGCAATTGGGTGGAAGCGCCCTGCGGCGCGGTATCCCGGATACTCGCGGCAGGGGAACAGGCAGTCAGCGCCACGCATACTGCCAGACTGGTCATCAGGGGAGCCGGTTTACGCAACATTATGTGATCCTTGATCGTTGTGTCTTTCAATGGGGTAAGTGTCGCGCACCTACCCGTAAAGATGGGTAAGGCGAATGTAAAGAAATGTAAAATTCCGCCTTACGCCACATGAACCGCCAAAACCGGGGGGAATTCAAGCAAGCCCACAGAACAACGGGCTTGACCGCCTAGCAGCCAAGCCCGTGTCATAGCCCTATTGGTATCCTGCGCCCTTATTGGGAACGTTTGCCGCCCATGCGTGGTAGACGCATCTGTTCAAACTTGGCTGCCTGCTCCGCCGTCAACGCCTGTTTGATCAGGGTTTGGGTTTCCGTGCGCAGCGCTTCCATTTCCGTGCGTTGCTGCTGCTGGATGGCTGCAATCTGGCTGGCTTGCCCGTCGCTAAGGCCCAGCACAGTTTTCATCCGTTCGGCCATGCGCCCCTGCATCGGCTGTGGAGGCTGGCCGCCCATACCTGGCCCCATCGCGCCATCTGGCGGTGGCGGGTTCTGGCCGTCCATACCCGGTGCCATCGCGCCATCTGGCGGAGCTTGGCGCTGGCCGCCCTTCATCCCTCCCGGTGGCCCGCGGCGTTGCTGGAGTTGCTCAAACTTGGCCGCCTGCTCCGCCGTCAGCAGCGCTTTGATCTGCGCCTGGAAACCTTCATGCAGCGCTTGCATTTTGTCGCGCTGGGCCGTTTCAATGGCGGTAATCTGGCTGACTTGCGCCTCCGTCAACCCCAGTTCCGTTTGCATCCGCTCCATCTGACGCCCCTGGCCCGGCGGCACATCGCCTTGCGAAGCCGCAATGGCCGCCCCGCTGCTGATCAGCACGCCAGCCAGCAGCGCCATCTTCAAAAAAGGTTTCATTATTGGTATCTCCTTCATGGATTGAATTATGGAGAGCAGAGTATCCGCCGGTTGTGCGTAAAAATGGGTAAAGCGTTTGTAAAAGAATGTAAAGCCGCTTTTGTCTGTATAAGCAATTGCTGATGATTGCCGCCATCACACAAGCTTTGACAACATGGAGATTAATCAATTATGGACACGACCACCTTACGCCGCTTTGCCACCCCGCTGGTCATCGGCTCTTTCATGCTGATGGCCGTCACTGGCGTCATGATGTTTTTCCACCTGGAGGCAGGCATCATCAAAGCCGCGCACGAATGGCTGAGTTGGATCATGGTGCTGGCGGTGGGCGTGCATGTCAGCATGCACTGGCGTTCGTTCAGCCGTTATTTCACCCAGAAACCGGCAGTGGCGGTGGTCGGCCTGTTCGCCACGGTGTTGGTGGCCTCGATGCTGATCCAGGGCGGCGGTGAGCGCCGTGGCCCTCCCGGTGGACAGATGCAGGCGGCGCGGGTGTTGCTCAACGCGCCGTTGAACCAGTTGGCGGGCGTCACCGGCAAAACCGTGGAAGCCTTGCAAGGCCAGTTGCAGCAAGTCGGCCTAAACGCCAGCGACGCCAACACGTCATTGGAAGACATCGCCCGCCAGAACCAGCGCAACCCTGTTGAAGTGCTGAACAGCGTGCTGGCCAACCAGCCGTAACGGATGAAATGTCCTTCCTTCCGGGTTTGGCTATTCATGGGCCAAACCCGTGTGCGTAGCCTCCCTGCTGGCAATCGCCCGGTCAATGATCCCGAACAGGGCATCAGCATCAAACGGCTTTTCCAGAAAATCGAAAACACCCGCTTCCTTGGCCTCATTCCTGGCTGACTGGCCGCCATGCCCGGACATAATAATGACGGGAATGTCTTGTTCGCGCCGCCGCAAGCGCTGCACCAGTTCAATGCCGGTAATCCCCGGCATCCGCAAATCCGCCAGCACGCACCCCGCCTCCGCCAAATCAAGCCCACCCTCAAAGGCGGCTTCAAAGGCAAGGGCGGATTCATACGTGGACACGGTGAAATCCCCTGCTTCCAGCAGGAACTGGATCGAGGCGCGGACTGCATCGTCATCATCAACGATGTAGACAGTTTTTTTCATTGGCATGCACCTCATGCAGACATCTCAAACAGGCAACACAATCCGGAAGCTCATGCCGCGGTCAGGGTTCGGAAACGCGGACAACACGCCTCCATGCGCCTCAATGATGGTTTTGGAAATGGAAACACCCAAGCCCATCCCTTTCGTTTTGGTAGTAAAGAAAGGGTGAAACAGCTTTTCCAGCTCCTCCTCCGACATGCCGGGGCCTGAGTCCCTGATAATTATCTCAATATTTCCGTCCTGATTCTGCCGGGTCTGCACGGCCAATTCCTGTGGCTGCCCCTTGCTTTCCGCCATTGCCTCAATGGCATTGTGGATGAGGTTCAGCAGCACCTGCTGGATCTGGATGGCGTCCACGGCAATGCCGGGCAGGGCCCCGTCCAGCTCATAGCTGACCTGGATGCCAGCAAGCCTGGCCTCGGGCTGCCATAATTGCGCGCTGTCACGGATCAGCTGGTTGATGTCCTCCGGCTTTTTGGCCGGATGCCCGGTCTGGATGAACTCCCGCAAACGGTGAATGATGTCACCCGCCCGGTTGGCCTGGACACTGAGCTTGTCGAGCACGGGGATCAGTTTGTCCACCGCCACGCCATCGTGCTCCAGCAAACGGCGCATCCCCTGTGCGTAGTTGGAAATGGCCGCCAGCGGCTGGTTGATTTCATGCGCCAATCCGGATGCCATTTCGCCAGCGATGGCGACCCGCCCCAGATGGCTCAACTCGGCCAAATGCCGCCGCGCCTGCTCTTCGGCTTCCTTCCTGGCGGTTATGTCAATACAGGTGACGATGTAACCCAGGAAATGCCGACTGCTGGCCAGGCGAGGCACGCCGCGCCCCAGCAGCCAGCGATAGCCGTTATTATGCTGGTGCAGCCGCCATTCCACCTCAAACTCCGCCCTTGCCTGCACAGCACCCTGGAAAATCGCCAGAAAACTGTTGCGGTCATCAGGGTGGATCAACTGCGTCCAGTCATTGCCCAACTCCTCTTCCAACGAACGCCCGGTGAAATCAAGCCAGCGCTGGTTGAACCACTGGCTGTCGCCGTCCTCGTCACACAGCCAGATGAACGCCGGGGACTTGTCGCTCATGTGCCGGAAACGCTCTTCGCTTTCGCGCAGCAACGCTTGGTTGCGCGCCCGCTCAACCACCCGGCCCAGTTCAGTGCCGACCTGCTCCAGCACATCCAGCAGCTCCACCTCTTTCGCCAGCGGTTCCGGGTGGAACAATTCGATGACCGCAAACGCCTCCCTGCCCACCAACACCGGGAACGCCGCCAGCGTGTTCAGGCCGAGCTGGTGCAGGATGACGGAGCGGCTACAGCTTTCATCCAGTTCGCCGCCGCTGAGCCAGTAGCTCTGCTTGTCGCGCAGCACCCGGGCCGGCATGGATTTTTCTTCCCCCAACGCCAGTTCCTGGGTCGCCTCCAGCAATGGCCGGTAACGCTTCTCCGCCTTGGCCGACCACAGGCCCGCGTGTTTGAGGTTCTGCTCCTTGTCGACCGTCAGCATGTAGGCGTGGGCCAGCGGCCAGCCCAATGCGGAACACAGGCGGTTGATGATGGCCTCCACCGCTGGCGCAATCGCCTCGGCGTGGTTGGCGAGCTTGGCCACATCGCGCAACAGGTTGGCGTAACCGGCGCGTTTCGCCACCCGCACTTCCAGCGTTTGGTTCATTGCCTGAAGTTCGTTTTGCGCCTGCTTCAACTGGCTGACATCCGTCCAGGTGATCAGCACGCCATCAATGCGGTTGTCCTGGGTGCGGTAAGGCACCACCCGTTGCAGGAACCATCTCCCCTGCGTGGTCTGCACTTCCCGTTCAACCGTTTCCAGCCTGTCCAGCACCCGCTGCGCATCCTGCAACAAACCGGAATCGATCACCAGGGTGGCGATGTCCTCCACTGAACGGCCAATATCGGAGGGGATCAGCTTGAACAAGCGCGTGGTGTAAGGCGTGTAACGCTTGATGCGGAACTGCGTGTCCAGGAACAGGGTGGCCAGATCAGTGCTGCTGAACAGGTTGCTCAGGTCGTCATTGGCGGCGGCCAGCTCGGCCACCTTGTCCTGCAACTGGGTGTTGACGGTATTGAGCTCTTCGTTGACCGACTGCAATTCTTCCTTGGAGGTTTCCAGTTCCTCATTGGTGGATTGCAGTTCCTCATTCATCGACATGACTTCTTCATTGGAAGCCTTGAGCTCCTCGTTGGAGCTTTCCAGCTCCTCGATGGTGCTCTGCAAATCCTCGCGGGTGCCCGCCAGCTCCGCTTCCAGTTGATGCACGATGTTTTCATCGATATCGCCATCGTGATGCTGTTCACTGACACCGCTGCTGATGTGCTCTCCCGGAATGAAAGCCACCAACAGCAGGCCATCATCCGGGCGCGAGGAACTCATGACCGGGCTGACCACAATGTCCGCCTGATGGCGGCTTTTATCCGCATGCTGATAATCGGCCGTCACCTGCACCCGGCAGCTTTCACGGCGCGCCTTGAGCACCGCCGAACGCAGCTTGGTGCGCAAACCGTCGCGCGCCATGTAAACCAGGTTCTGGGTCGGCTCCCCCGTCGGCTGGATAAGATACTCGCCGGTAGCGCCGTAGTAATACAGGATCTGGTCATTGCGGTTGACCAGCACCGCAGCAGGGGCAAACTCTTCCAGCAACGCTTGTTGCGCCAGGGCGGCGGAGGTCAATTGCGGCGTATTGGCGCGGATCGGCAAAACCGGCCCCTTGCCCTGCTCGGACAAAATCGGGAACTCCAGCCCACCGGGATGCCGTGAGCCAATACGCTGGTAGACACGGAATTTCTTGTTGACGGTATCGAACAGGCCGCTCTGCTGGCCGATGGTTTCCGAGCCGCCCAGGAACAGGTAGCCATCCGGCTTGAGCGCGAAATGGAATAGGGAAAACAGTTTCTTCTGGATTTCCGGTTTCAGGTAAATCAGCAGGTTGCGGCAACTGATCAGATCCAGCCGGGAAAACGGCGCATCCCGCACCACATTCTGCGAGGCGAACACGATCGATTCCCGCAGCGGCTTGACCACCCGGTAATGCTCGCCGACTTTCTCAAAAAACTGTTCCAGCCGCCGGGGCGAAACATCCGAGGCGATACTGTCGGGGTAAACGCCATTGCGGGCGGTTTCCAGCGCCACTTCATCGATATCCGAGGCGAATATCTGCAACTGCGCATTACAATTCCTGGCCTGTAGGCGCTCCATGAACAGGATGCCGATCGAATAGGCCTCTTCCCCGCTGGCACAGCCCGGCGCCCACACCCGCAACACATCGTCGTTGTGGGCATACTCCACCAGCTTGTCGACAACGTCCTCTTCCAGAATCTTGAAGGCGTCCTCATCGCGGAAAAAACTGGTGACGCCGATCAGCAAATCCTTGAACAACTGGGTCACTTCATCCGGCTGGGAACGCAGGTAATGGATGTAGTCTTCCGGCTTGTCGATCTGTTTCAGCCCCATGCGGCGCTGGATGCGGCGGGTCAGCGTGCCTTTCTTGTAGCAGCGGAAATCGTAATTGGCGCGCGCGCGCAAAATCCCCAGGATGGTTTGCAGGTAATCCTCCTCATCCTCTTTCAGGGAAGAGGAGGCGTGGCTGACATACGGGTGCCGGATGTACCGGACCAGGGTCGCGGCCATGTCCTCCACATCCAGCACTTCGTCCACCACGCCGGTATTGATCGCATTGCGCGGCATGCCGTCATACTGGGCGCTGGCGGGCGACTGCACCATCACCATGCCGCCATTTTCCTTGATGGCCTTGATGCCCTGGGTGCCGTCGGAACCCGTGCCGGACAGGATGATGCCGATGGCTTTTTCCTGCATGTCCTCCGCCAGCGAGCGCAGGAAAAAATCGATGGCCATGCGCATGCCGCGCCGCTCCACCGGGTCGGAAAGCTTCAAGGTGGCATTGCTGAGGAAAAGGTATTTGTTGGGGGGAATGACATACACATGGTTCGCCTGCACCACCGTTTCCTCCCGGATCTGCACCACCGGCATGGAGGTGTAGTTCGACAACAGGTCGGCCATCAGGCTTTCATGATTGGGGTCAAGATGCTGGATCAGGACGAAACAGACCCCGGTATCGTCCGGCAAAGTCCGGAACAGGCGTTTCAGCGCTTCCAGCCCACCTGCTGACGCGCCTATCCCTGCGACAACGGGTATGGCTGCTCGGGTCGTATGATAATCATTGGGGGGTTTGTTGTCCGGCATGACGCATCTTGTCTCGCTTACCCGCTACACTACGGGCCGACAAATCAATGTCTGATGAAAATGAGCTTGCTTCAAGAATAGTCGATCGCCTAGCCGCGAACCAGCCAAATCCTCTTTTTGGAGAAACAACAGGCACCTGCCTGCCTGTGCAGCAAATCGCCGCTGACTGTCACGCGGCCTTGCCCGGAAACCCAGCCAGCAGTTTTTCCAGTTCATCTATATCGACAGGCTTGGGCATGTGGCGGTCAAAACCGGCTTCCTGTGATTTTTTGCGGTCTTCCGCCTGGTTGTAGCCGGTCACGGCGAAAATCGGAATGTCGCAAAAACCTGCGCCACGGATCGCCCGGCAAGCGTCATAGCCATTGATGCCGGGCAGGCCAATGTCCAGCAAGATGGCGGTGGGCTTTTCCTGCAAGGCCAGGGCGATGCCTTCCTTGCCGTCAAACGCCATCAGCACTTCGTGGCCAAACAACCGCAATAGCATGGCCATGCTGTCAGCCACGTCCGGGTTGTCCTCCACCAGCAAAATACGGTGCCCCATACGGGATTTCGCCGCCTTGCTGGCGCTTGAATCCGGGCAAGAAGCCGGTTTCCTATAAAGCTGCTGTCCCACTAACAAAGCGACCCTCCTTACCAACGACCTCGCAGTAATCAACGGAATACTGACGGAAAAATTATTGTTGTTCCGACCGCTCCACCATCCGGAGCCAATATTCCCAGCAAAATATTAGACAATAACATCGCTTTTTGCCCAATTCATTTATACCGAAAAAAATTATCACCAAGTGGCCAGCAATTCCTCCAGCACATCCACGTCAACCGGCTTGGCCAAATGCTGGTTGAAACCGGCCTCCTGGGCTCTTTTACGGTCTTCTTCCTGCCCGTAACCGGTCAAAGCCACGATCATGGCGCGGGTCAGGCCAGCCTTGCGCATGGCGCGGCAGGCTTCATAGCCATTCAGGTAAGGCAGGCCAATGTCCAGCAGCACCACGTCAGGCTGTTCGCGCAAGGCGATGCTCACCGCTTCCCGGCCATCGTAAGCAATGATGATTTCGTGGCCAAACAACTTGAGCAGCATGGCCATGCTGTCGGCCACATCCGGGTTATCGTCCACCAACAGGATACGTTTGCCGCGAGTCGGCATCTCCTCTGCATCAACCGCCATACCTTCCCCTGATTGTTCGGGCCGCAGGCATGGCAAATGGATGACAAACTCGCTGCCCTTGCCACGCCCCTCGCTGAAGGCTTCCACATGGCCACCGTGCATGGCGGCCAGGCTTTTGACCAGATACAGGCCGATTCCCAAACCGCCTTCAGCGCGGTCGAGGTTGCGGTCCACCTGGTAGAACATGTCAAACAGGTTCTCCAGTGCGGCTGGCTCCATCCCCCTGCCGTTGTCCTTGACGCGGATGAGGGCTTTCCCGCCAACAGAGCCAGGGCGTTGCTCCAGCATCAGGGAGATATGGCCGCCTGCATCGGTGTATTTCGCGGCGTTGTTCAGCAAATTGCTGATAATTTGCGCCAGACGGGTGGAGTCCCCATCGACGCAGATTTCCGCCTGCGGCAGGCGGACCTTGAGCTGGTGGTTGCGGGCGTCGATCAACGGGCGGCTGGTTTCAATGGCCTGACGGATAATGTCCGCCAGGTTGACCCGCTCTTTTTTCAGCTTGATCTTGCCACGGGTGACCCGCGACACATCCAGCAGGTCGTCCACCAGCCGGACCAGATGCCTGACCTGCCGCCCGACCATATTGGTGGTCTGTTCTATCTCCGGATTGCCCTGCTGCGTGATGCGCAGGATCTGCACAGCGTTGCTAATGGGTGCCAACGGATTGCGCAACTCATGTGCCAACATCGCCAGGAATTCATCCTTGCGGTGATTGGCCTCCAGCAGGGCCAGCTCCGCCAGCTTGCGCTTGGTGATGTCCTGGGTGATGCCGAAACCGCCCAGCAGGACACCACTGTCATCCAGCTCCAGATAGGCTTTTTCCCGCACCCACTTGACCTCGCCATACGCCACGATCCTGTGCTCAATGTCGTAAGGTTCGCCATGCATGCCCGCCTGCCATTGGCGGTCGACATAATCCCTGTCATCGGGGTGGATGGCGTTGAGGAATGATTCATAGGTCAGCGCCGTCCCTTCCGGGACGCCAAAAATGCGGTAGTTTTCATCCGACCAGGTCAGCACGTTATTTCGCACGTCCAGACGCCAGCTACCGATCTGCCCGACCGCCTGGGCGCGTTGCAGATCTTCCCGGCTTTCCCGCAACGCTTCCTTGGAGCGCATCCATTCGGTAATCTCCTCCGTCGCCACCAGGATGCCGCCCACTTGCCCGTTGCTGCGCTTCCACGGGATGATTTCCCACTTCACCCATTGGGTGGAACCGTCTTGCCGGACAAAGGAGTCCTCATCCCCGCGCAAGGTTTCACCGTTCAGGCCGCGCTGGTGCACCGCCTTCCAGCGCTCAGGGATGTCAGGGAACACCTCGTAATGCGAACGCCCCAGCAATGGCTCATCCAGCGGCAGCCGGAAATCCTGCTTCCAGCGGTTGCTGACCGCCAGATAACACATGGCATGGTCAAACATGGCGATGCTGGTTGGTGCATGTTCAATGAACAGCCGCAGCAGCGCCTCGCTTTCCTTCAGCCGGTCTTCGGTGCGCTTGCGTTCGGAAATGTCGCGCAGGATCGCGGTGAAAGATTTCTCCCCATTGATGCTGACCTGGGAAATGGAAGCCTCCACCGGAAACTCCTCCCCATTCGCCCGCCGCCCGACAACAATGCCCAGATTGCCCATTTTGCGGTTGGCCGTCCCAGTCCGCCCGAACATGGCGATATGCTCCCGGTGGCCATGTTGAAAACGCTCAGGAATAAAACGGTCCACCGCATCGCCGATGACTTCAGCGGCAGTGCAGCCAAACATCTTTTCGGCAGCGGCGTTGAAAAACACAATCTGCTGGCTGGCGTCGATAGTGATGATGGCATCCATCGCCGACTCAACAATCCCGGCGTAACGGCGCTGGCTTTCCTTTAGCGCGCGTTCGGTTTGCTTCTGCCGGGTGATGTCCTGGGCAAGGCCAATCAGGTGCGCCGGTTTGCCCCCTTCATCAAACTCCACCCGGCCACTTTCATGCAACCAAACGGTGGAGCCATCCGGCTGGAGAATACGGAATTCGTTTTCGTACAGGCCATCCTGCCGCGCCAACGCCGCATTGACATTGGCGATGAAACGTTCACGGTCATCAGGGTGCACCGCTTGGCAGACGTCCTCAAACGTGTCTGGCCGCCCTTCCGGCGTCTGCGGCAACGCGGGTGAAGAGGAAACAGAGCGGCGGATTTCGTTACGCCGGATATCCCATTCAAATGAAATCATGTAGGCGGATTCCAACGCCAGCCGCAAGCGCAGCTCATTCCGGCGCAAGCGGGCTTCTTCCGCAGCCGGTTGCTGCCCCTCCCCGCCCTGGGCGGGCGGCTGCCCAGACGATGAAACATGCATTTGCTCAGGCGGGGCTGCGGCATCCTCTCTCATAGTATGCTCCCATAAACACCAACCGGTTCGTCGCCAACAATACCAGCATACTGCCACATTCCGCCAACCCAACAAAAAACACCCCATTAACCACCGGCCAGTGAGGGTGCCCATGCATTTATGCCCCAGCGAACACGCTTACCACTGCTGGTTGCGGCCACCGCCAAAACGTTGCGGCGAACGCATCTGCTCATACTTCGCTGCCTGCGCAGGCGTCAGCACCTGGCGGATTTGGGCGCGGGTATCATTCTGCAATGCTTCCATTTGCGCCCGGTCACCCTGCTGGATGCTGACGATTTCCCGCGCCTGCCCGGCGCTCAGGCCGAGTTCCTGCTGCAAGCGTTGCGCCATGTCGCCGCGCCCACCCTGTTGCCGCCATTGGCCATCCTGGCGCGTGCCGCCACGCGGGAACTGCTGGCCGTCATTGAAACCACGCTGGCGCTGTTGCTGCATCTGGTCGTAGCGTGCCGCCTGTTCAGCAGTCAGCAGGCCCCGGATGCGCGCTTGGGAGCTGTTGCGCAAATAATCCATCCGGTTGCGTTGCGCCTGCTCAATCGCATTGATTTGGCTGGCCTGCATCGGCGTCAGCCCCAATTCAGCCTGCATCCGCTCCAAATGGCGGGAGGCTGGCGCCCCATCCTGCGTGGCGGGTGCCACACCGCATCCAACCAGCGCCGCCGCCAGCAAACTGATGCCGAGTAACTGTTTCATTGATGATTCTCCAGTCTTGTTATTGGAGTTCATAGTATCCATCCCCTGCCTGTAAAGATACGTAAAGCCACATGTAAAGAAATGTAAAACCCTGCGCCTCCCCCATAGGTTCGCCGTATCATCCAAGCTATGCAGAAACCCGAAAAGGCAGCCATGAGCAAGTTACTACTGGTCGACGACGACATTGAACTCACCAATATGCTGAAAGAATACCTGGAACGCGAAGGTTTCAGCGTGGACGCCGTGCATGATGGTGAATCGGCCGTCCGCGCCGCCATGAACGGCGGTTACGCGCTGGCGGTGCTGGACGTGATGATGCCCGGCATGAGCGGCATCGAAGCCCTCAGCCGCATCCGCACCCACAGCCAGATGCCGGTGCTGATGCTCACCGCGCGCGGCGACGACATCGACCGCATCATCGGCCTGGAGCTGGGCGCGGACGATTACGTGCCAAAGCCCTGCATGCCGCGCGAACTGGCCGCCCGCATCCGCGCCATCCTGCGCCGTTCCAACCCGGAAACCATCGCTGGCGGGCACGACCCCTTGCAGGTGGGGGAACTGATCCTATGGCCGGAAAAACGGCAGGCCGCCTGGCAGGACGCGCCGCTGGAGCTGACCAGCACCGAATTCAACCTGCTGGAAGTGCTCGTCCGGCAGGCAGGCCAGACCGTCAGCAAAACCGATTTGTCATCCCTTGGGCTGGGCCGCAGCCTGACCCGTTACGACCGCAGCATCGATGTGCACATGAGCAGCATCCGCCACAAGCTCGGCAACCTGCCGGACGGGCGTTCCTGCATCCAGACTGTGCGTGGCGTCGGCTACCAATTGGTGTGGGAGTGAGGGATGGGAAGGCTGTTCTGGAAAATCCTGCTCACCTTTTGGCTAACCCTGCTGGCGGCAGGCGGCGTGGCCGGAGCCACGGTCTGGATGCACCGCAGCGCCCTGCAAGACGTGGAAAAGGATGTTGTCATCCGCCCCAGCTCCATCCTGGCGGTGAAGGCGGCCGCCAACACCTTCCTGTATGGCGGCGCGGCGGCCTTGCACAACATGTTGCAAGAACAACGGGATGAAGCCCCTGGCGACTTGCAAATCTACGCGGTCGACGTCGACGGCAAGGAATTGCTGGGGCGCGCCGTTTCCAGCGACACCCTGCAACGGGTGCGCGACAGCCTGAAAGGCAACCTCAAACTGCCGATCGTGCGCCAAGTGCAATCCGGCGTGGAAAATTTCATCCTGTTTGCGCCGCTGGCCGGACAGTTCCCCCAATTCCAGCAAAAGCAGCGCCTGCCGCCTGCGTATCACTTCCCTCCGGCAGTCCTGATTGTTTCCGGCATCGTCATCAGCTTCATCTCCAGCTTCCTGCTGGCGTGGTACTTCTCCAAGCCCGTCCAGGTGTTGCGCCAGGCATTCGGCGCGGTCGCAACCGGCGACCTGAGCCAACGGGTCACGCCTGCCATCGGTTCGCGCCGGGATGAAATCGCCGACCTGGGCCGCGCATTCGACGACATGACCGCGCAATTGCAGAACCTGATGGCCTCGCAGCGCCGCCTGCTGCATGACGTTTCCCACGAATTGCGCTCCCCGCTGGCGCGCCTGCAAGTCAGCATCGGGTTGGCGCGCCAGCAGCCGGAAAAAATGAGCGGCAGCCTTGACCGCATTGAACACGAAGCGGCGCGGCTGGACACATTGGTTGGTGAAGTGCTGACCCTTTCCCGCCTTGAATCCGGCACACCGCAGGCTAAGGACGAGTACATCGACATACTGGAACTGGTGGATGCGGTGATTGACGACGCCCGTTTTGAGGCCAAAGCCCTGGACCGGCGCGTCTCCTTCCATTCGGATCTGGAGGAAAACCCCATCATTCAGGGGCATGGCGAACTGCTTTACCGGGCGCTGGAAAACGTGGTGCGCAACGCCATCCACCATACCCCGCCAACCACCATGGTCACGCTGTCCATCCACAAGGACACCGCTTCCGCCCTGCACATCACGGTCGATGACCAAGGGCCGGGGGTGCCGGAAAGCGAGCTGGACAGCATTTTCAACCCATTCCAACGCAGCAGCGCTGGCAGCTCCACCCGCAACGGGCATGGCCTTGGCCTGGCAATCGCCCGCCGTGCGATTGAAAGCCATGGCGGCAGTATCCGTGCCACCAACAGGCCGGAATGCGGGCTGCGGATCGCCATCACCTTGCCCTTGCAACAACAGCCAGCACTATAAACGCAAGTCCCTTACCCTAGTTTCCATACGAAAAAGGCGGGTTTATCACCCGCCTTTTGCAACTGTATCCCCTGTTTTGCCGATTATTTTTCGGCAATTGTCACGGCTGGCGCCACCTGCGCTTGCTGTTGGACAGAGGCCTGCTGCGTTTGTGCATTGGCCTGCACCTGCGCGGTTTTCTGGATCTTGGCGTTAGTTGCCGCACCCATGCCGCCGATTGCGATAGTCAGCAGGAAACCAAGCGTCAATGGATCAATAACCCCACGCATTTTTTTCATATTCATGATATTCACCTATTTGTTACAATTTAAGAAGATTCTGAAAAACTAATATTCTTCAGCGATTGGCAGGCAGCTTACCGTGCAATCGTCAAAGCAAAGTCAAAAAACACAGGCTTATGGAAAAATTCCGGCTCACATTATTCGGGGGGTTCCAACTGGCAGACGCCGCAGGCAAGATGCTGACCCCTGCCACCCGCAAAGCCAGGGCACTGCTGGCGTGGCTGGCGTTGACGTCTGACCGCGAACATCCGCGTGAAAAAATTGCCGCCCTGTTCTGGCCCGACAGTGACGAATCCCAGGCGCGTCACAGCCTGCGCCAAACACTGGTTGAACTGCACCGGTTGATTCCGGAAGATTACGCAGCGTTGCGCACCACGCGTGACTGGATCAGTCTGGACAGTCAGTTGATCAGCATTGATGCGCAAGCGTTCAACACTGCGCTGGCGCAGGGCGATGAGCATTCACTGGACAAGGCGTTGGAACTGTATCAGGGGGAATTGTTGGAAGGCTGCAACCCGCGTTCCGATATGTTCAGCGCTTGGCTGGAAACCTACCGCAACGATTACAGCCTGCGGGCGGCCGCCACCCTGCGGCAACGTCTGAACATGCTGCTGGAACAACAGGATTATCCCCGCAGCCTGCATTACGCCACCCAACTAATGGCGCTGGATCCCTTGCAGGAATCGGCTTACCGGGCGCTGATGCAGGCCCACCACGGGCTGGGCGACCCCGCCGCCGCGCACCGCTGGTATCAACACTGCCGAAACGTGCTGCAACAGGAACTGGGGGTTGCCCCTTCCCCTGAAACCGAGGCGTTGCTTGAGAAAATAGCGGCCTCGCAGGCAAGCCCCACCGCCAAAATGGATTCCCACATCCCGCAGCAATGCGGTTGCGCCTCCCCCAAGATTAGGCCCGACAGCAGCGAGCGTATCTTGTGCCTGGTGAAAAACGCCCTCAATGGCATTGTATGCAACCGCTTGGGGCACAGTTTCCTGATCCGGGGCGGCAATGCCCAGACCAAACACCAATTGGTGGAAAGTATCCTGACCGTCGCCCAAGAACATGGCTTCAACTGCCAACGCAGCGAAATCCCCCCTTCTGGCGCTGGCGGCCTTATTCCTGCGGGATGCCCCAATACAGCGCAACCTTGCCTATTTGTTGTGGAGCATATTCATTTGGCGAAATTGGCCACCCTGAAAGCATTAGCCGCCCTGATTTCTGCGGCGGGTGGCGGCGGAGCCTTGTTGGTGATGACGTCCCGTTTGGAAGGGGAGCCGCTTGACCCGGCTTGGCGTGGCGCAATGCGGGGTGCGCCCCTCACCACCATCGATTTATAAAACCTTTTGGAAAACCGATTCCCCTGCAATAACCCCAGGGCAGCAATCAGTAAACAGAATGATAAAAACCTGCGGCACATCCGGTTATTGTGCAGTGCCGTAATTTAACCCGTGCGCATATTAACTTACATTTTGCTAAAAGCTGCGGCAATATCATCCACAGTCAAAGGACGCGGCTGGTTAAGCACCTCCTGCGGCACTTGATATTCTTCGGGTATATCCAGCGTCAAACTCCAGGTTTTGGCATTGAAAGACGCCAGCTCCTTAGAAAGCTCCACTGATTTGGGAAATTTGAATAGCGCCGAATAAAAACAGATTTTGTAGAATCCGGCTTGCTGTTTTATTTTCCGGGCGTTAAACAAGGTTTCGGATGATTCTTCGACTTGCCTGAAGGAAATTTTCCCCGGCTCGCTGGTGTCGAACTCCAGCCAATCCCCTGATGACCAACCCAACTTCCTGAATAGGCCAGCGCCAAACGACAGACACAGATTGTTTCTTCCTCCGATATGCTCCATACCCAGGAAAATATCAAAACTTCCTGACGAAGGTTTTTTGCTCATTTAGTTCCTCAACTGACCTAATTCAAAAACAGAATTATGGGGATTTATAGATTTTGTTTTAAGCTGAATGCAACGTTGAATATTATTGAAGGGAATACTGCCAAAAAAAGACCGGCAATACTTGAATTAAACATAGGTGGCTGCTTCAGCAAGAAACCTGGTTAGATTAACAGGCATACGTAAAAAATAAAAGGGCTTGTAGAATTGCTACAAGCCCTTTCACTTTTATATGGTGCCGGCACCCGGACTCGAACTGGGGACCTACTGATTACAAGTCAGTTGCTCTACCAACTGAGCTATACCGGCTTAAGGAGTGCAAATTCTATAGAATAGATTTTTGGCGCGCAACAACTTTTTACACCACTTGCCGCCAATATTCCACCCTTCATCATAAAGAACCAACCCTTCCCCATCCGGGTCAGTCACATGCACCGCGCAGGCAATGTGAACATTGGTGATGTTGTCCTCCCAGCAGAACCATCATTATGCTTATCCTGTATTGGAGCCAGCACGGTTGCAGGTACACAGCATTGCGCTGGCCAGCGGCGCTCCTTTTTTTGTCAGACCGGGAGGATACGATGGAAAATAATAGAAATTATGATGAGTTACCGATGAATTGGGTCGGGGACTGGGCGGGTCGGCGGGCAGCCCTGACCCCTGAACGTACCGCTCTCTACGATTCAGCGACACAAAAATCCTACACTTTTCAGGCGATGAATGAGCGGGCCTGTCGGGTAGGGAGCTATCTGGCTGATGTGTTGGGCCTGGGCAAAGGCGATGTGGTCGCGCTGATCTGCCGCAACCGCATTGAGGCCATTGATATTTATCTGGCCTGCGGCAAATTGGGCATCATCCTGGCACCCTTGAGCCAACGCCTGAAAAAGCCGGAACTGGGCGATTTGCTGTCGCGCCTGAACCCCCGCGCCCTGTTTCACGAAAATCAATTTGCTGAACTGGTATCGGCTTTACCGATGCCCGCTTCGGTCAAAGCCGTGATCAATGTCGATGGCGAACAAAACGCCTTTGAGGACATCATCCTCAAGACCGAACCGAGGGAAGTGAATATTCCCCTGGCGCTGAGTGATCGCTGTCTATACGTCCATACCGGAGGCACGACGGCTGTACCGAAGATCTGCATAGTGTCCTATCGGCAGATGGTGTGGAATTCCTTCGACATTCTTACGACCGGCTTGGTGGGAACCTTCCGCAAGGTGCTGATTACCTTCCCATTCTTTCATATCGGCGGCTGGAATACCTTTACCCCAGTGTTCCACGCCGGGCTTACCAGTGTCCTGCTGCGCGAATTCGACCCTGGCCTCATCCTGCAACTGATCCATGAAGGACGGGTCGAGAACTTCGGCGCGGTGGAGGCTATGCTGCAATTCCTGATCGCGCATCCGACATTCAGGGAAACCGATTTTTCCCAGGTGAAAGCCATTACCACCGCCGCCGCACCCTGCTCAAAAGCGGTGATGCAGGCTTTCCTGGACAAAGGCGTCCCCATCAGCCAGACCTATGGCATGACCGAGGCAGGCCCATCCAATTTCGCCTATATCGCCCGTTCGGAATCGCTGGAAGAGTTGTTGACGAATGCAGCCAGCATCGGGACGCCCATGTTCCATTGCGACGCCAAGATCATTGACCGGGAAACGCGGCGCGAGGTTGGAACGGGCGAGGTGGGCGTGTTGTGCCTGCGCAGCCCGCATAATTTTGATGGCTATCTCAATGATCCAGAGCGGACGGAGACGGTTCTGGACGCAAACGGCTGGGTCTACACCGGCGATCTGGCGATGCGCGACCAGAATGGCATGGTTTTTATCCAGGGTCGGGCCGACAACATGTTCATTTCCGGTGGGGAAAACGTGTCCCCGGAAGAGATCGAGCAGACGCTGATGAAACACCCGGCGGTCGCAGGCGCGATTTGTGCTGGCGTGCCTGATCCCCAGTGGGGGCAAACGCCGGTGGCGTTGGTGGTGTTACATGCCGACCAGAGCGTGACGGAAGCGGAACTGAAGGATTTTTGCCGGGACTATTTGGCAGCTTACAAGGTTCCCAGGCAAATCCGGCAGGTGTCCCAGTTGCCGCTGACTGGAGCTGGCAAGCTGGATCGGCAGGCTGTGGCAGGGATGTTTGCGTATTGAGCAGTTTTCAGTAGCCAACAAAAAAGAGGGCGCACACTGGGTACGCCCTCTCCTTTCAGCACCAGACCAGCAACGGCTATCCTCTCCTCAAACTAGCCACCACCCGCCTGATAGCAAAAAACACTAGCCCAACACGGCATTCAACTTATCCATGTGTCATTACCGCACTTGCACCTTGATCAGCTCTTCCCCATCCGGGTCGGTCACATGCACCGCACAGGCAATGCACGGGTCGAAACTGTGGATGGTGCGCAGGATTTCCACCGGCTGTTTCGGATCGTGCAGTTCGTGACCCGCCAGCGAAGCTTCATACGCACCCGGCTGGTTCTGCACGTCACGCGGCCCGGCATTCCAGGTGCTGGGCACGACCGCCTGATAATTGTCGATCTTGCCATCCTTGATCACGATCCAGTGCGCCAATGCGCCACGCGGGGCTTCCATATAACCCACGCCCTGCGCCTTGGATGGCCAACTGGAAGGCTCCCACAAGGTTTCGTTGAAAGTCTTGGTGTCGCCCGCCTTGATATTGGCGACGAGATTGTCGAACCAGGTCTGCATCTTGTCGGCAATGACCTTGGTTTCCAACGTGCGCGCGGCAGTGCGGCCTAAGGTGGAATACAAAGCTTCGATCGGCGCATCCAGATACTTCAGGCTGTAATCGACCAGCGCCTTGGTGTGTTCGTGGCCGGTGGCATACAACATCAGCACCCGCGCCAACGGCCCAACCTCGACCGGCTGGCCTTTCCAGCGCGGTGATTTCATCCAGGAATAGGATTGATCCACTTCCAGTTGGGTATACGGCGGTTTCGGGCCGGAATAGTTGAGTTCGGTTTCGCCCGCGTAAGGATGCAAACCCTGCTCCTTGCCACCGCTGTAGTCGTACCAGGAATGCGCGACGAATTCCTGAATCTGATCATCTGCATTCAGATCAACCGGATGAATCGTCGACAGATCACGGTTAAGAATGACACCGGACGGAATCAGGAAGGAAGCCGGGTCATCCATGCCCTTTTCCGGGAAATCGCCGTAGGTCATGAAGTTGCCCAAACCTTCACCCTGCTTGAACCAGTCCTTGTAGAAACTGGCAATGGCAAGCGTATCCGGCACGTATACCTTGTCGACGAAATCCTGCATTTGCTTGATGATGGTCTGCACCTGCGCCAGACGTTCCATATTGATGGCAGAGTCGGAATTCACATCAATCGGGCAAGGCACACCCCCTACCAGGAAGTTCGGATGCGGGTTCTTGCCGCCGAAAATGGCGTGCAACTTGACCACATCACGCTGCCAAGCCAGCGCTTCCAGATAATGCGAAACTGCCATCAGGTTAGCTTCCGGCGGCAGCTTGTAGGCCGGGTGCCCCCAATAAGCCTTGGCGAAAATACCCAGTTGCCCGGACTCGACGAACTTCTTCAGCTTGGTCTGCTGATCAGCGAAATAACCAGCGGAAGAATTCGGCCAGCTCGGGGAAATCTTCTGCGCCAGCTCCGAGGTCGCTTTGGGGTCAGCCTTGAGCGCAGATACCACATCCACCCAATCCAGTGCGTGCAAATGATAGAAATGCATCACATGGTCATGCACGTATTGCGCGGCGATCATCAGGTTGCGGATCAGTTGCGCATTGGGCGGAACGGCGTAATTCAGCGCATTTTCCACCGAACGCACCGAAGCCATGCCATGCACCAGCGTGCACACACCGCAGATGCGCTGTGCATACGCCCAGGCGTCACGCGGATCACGCCCGCGCAGGATAATTTCGATACCCCGCACCATGGTGCCCGCAGAGTAGGCCTGCTCGATGGTGTTGCCGTTCATTTGCGCCTCAATGCGCAAGTGGCCTTCGATGCGGGTGATGGGGTCTACAACGACACGGTCTGCCATATTCTTGTCCTCAAATGTCGTTCAGGAACTGCTCAAGGAAGCGGTACTGTGCCTCGCTTTCCTCGTGCATGGTGGCGTCAGCGGACTCGATCATGCCGCAGGTGCGCGCCATGCGTGCATTGGCGGCGGCTTCCCAAGCGGGAGCCTTGGCTTGCTTGGCTGGAGCAACCAGCGCCGAAGCTGCCCGCGCAACGAAGTAACCTGCCTGCGCCTGCCAATCACTGTCAGCCCCGCAACGGGTATGGCTTTCCAACGCAGCCGCCTTGGCATTCTTGAACGCCAGCGCCAGTTCATCCTCGCCTGCTTCTTCGGCATTGGCGGCAACATCCACCACCTTGGCGACAGCAGGGTCAGCCGTCAGCGCCAGCACATTGCGCACAAAAACCGCCCCTACCCGGCGCTGCTGAACCAAGCTCAGTTGTTCCAGTTCCTTGCGGAAATCGGTGTCACTCATGATCATGATGCACCTCCCTTGTCCTCGCGTTCCACCAGATGCTCGGCAATCATTTCGGTCAGGCCGACCACCGGGAGATCCATCTCGTTCTCTTCCAGGCCTTCCTCCAACTGGATGCGGCAGTTGGCGCAAGCGGTCACCAGCGTGTCGACCTTGAGCTCATCCAGCTGCTTTTTCTTGCGCTGGAAAGCCTTCATTTTCACTTCGTTGGCGTCCTCGTTGGCGGAAACGCCGCCACCCGCGCCGCAACACCAGTTCATGGCACCTGCATCCGACATTTCCACGAAGTTTTTCGCCACCAGATTGAGCAGGTTACGTGGCTGCTGGATAACCCCACCACGACGCACCAATTGGCACGGGTCGTGGAAAGTCAGCTTGGCCTCTTCAAAGCCTTCGGTTTGCAGCAAACCTTGGACACGCAATTCGTCCAGCACTTCAACAATGTGCTTGGCGGCAAATGTATAAGGCCGCCCAATAAGGTTGGGGCCCTCCCAACGCAGGGCCGTGTACGCATGACCACACTCAGGACTTATGACAGTCTTGACTTTCAGCTTCTCGGCAGCATTTACCACTCGGCTGACAAGCTCCCTCGCAATGTCTGACGATCCTATTTGGATGCCCGAGTTGGTGGCTTCGAAACAATCTGTGCTCAACGTCCAGGTTTTGCCTGCGTTGGTGAGGATTTTACCAACAGCCTCCAGGTACTCTGGATAATTCATGATTTCCATCGACGACAGCATCAGCAGGTATTCCGCGCCCTCCTTATCGAAAGGCACTGCCATGCCGGTCGCTTTCTCGATGTGTTTGACCTGCGCCTGCAAGGCAGGCAATTTGACCCCCATCGGGCTACCGATCTGCACCGCGCGGGTGGATGCGCCAATCAGCCCTTCCGGGGCGTGGCCGGAAGCCACCATGCCTTCGCGCATCTTGCGGATCATGTAGGTGATGTCATTGCCCACCGGGCAGACTGCGGAACAGCGCCCGCATAAGGAACAATTGTTGTAAACCAGCTCCTGCCATTCGGCGAGTTCGGCGTCCGTCACTGGCTTGCCCAGCCCCAAGGCTTTTTTCAGCTTGCCGACCAGGGTGTATTCCTGTTCCCACACCCGGCGCATCGGCTCCAGCTTGTAGATGGGCGTATGCCGTGGGTCGGGGTTTTCGGTGTAGAACAGGCAGGCTTCCGCGCACATCCCGCAGGACACGCACGAGGAAAAGAAACTGGCCATCGGCGCGTCGAGTTGCGCCTTGAATTCGTTGATGCCGCGTTCGAGAGTCAGTGCGCTCATGACTTCACCCCCCGCATCCCCATGGATGCGCCGTTATACCAGCGGGACAGGAACAGCGTGAACGTGTGCATCAGCTTGGTGAAAGGGAAAATCACCAGCAGGAATTCCACGCTCAGGATATGCAGCGCCAACATCAGTTGCGGCGACAGCAGCAGATGGTGGTAAGCCATGTAGCCGGTCAGCAGCGGCAGGAAAGTCGCCCCCCACACCACATAATCTGTCGGCGTGGACAGGAACCGTTTCACCGGATGGCGCAGGCGATGCGCCAACACCGCCAGCAACGCCAGCATGGTGATCACGGCGAACGCATCCACCAGCGGCGTCGGCAAATTCGGCCAGCCGAAGCCGATGACGCTCCTGATCAGCGCGATATGCGCCCCCAGCAGCAGGATCACCACGAACAGGCCGATGTGGAACACATACCCGCCCACGATGGTGAACAAGGAGCGCTGGAAGGTAGGCTTGTCCACCGGCAGGGAACGCCGCCAGATTTCGCGCAGGCCGCCCTGCATCGGGTTGCCCTTGGGGACGGCGAAATTCTGCTTGCGCCCCAATGACAGGATTTCAAACAAACGCAGCGCCACGCCCGCGATGAAAACCACAGCCGCGAACGTAAACGCAGGCCCTTTCACCCACAACAGGAAATCGACCTCGTTCATGACTGTGACTCCTGGTTCAGCTCCTCGACGGTGACGGTCTTGTGCAAACCGACGGCGTCCGTCTTGCCCTTCTTGTTCATGGCACCGACGGCGACCCCGGCAGCAATGCCGGTTGCCGCCGCATACACCACCGTTTTGCCCGACACCCCGGACGGGATCGACAACGCCCGGTAAAAGCCGCCAAAATCCCAGAAATCAGGTTCAGAGCAACCCAGGCAGCCATGCCCGGACTGGATCGGGAAACTGACGCCCCCGTTCCATTTGGTGGTCGCGCAGGCGTTGTAGGTGATCGGCCCCTTGCAACCCAGCTTGTATAAACACCAACCGGCTTTCGCCCCTTCGTCATCGAAGGTTTCGGCAAACAGGCCGCGCTCATAGAACGGGCGGCGGTAGCAACGGTCGTGGATATTCTGCCCGTAAAAAGCCTTCGGGCGACCCAGACTGTCCAGCTCAGGCAGCCCAAAGGTTAGGAAATGGGCAATCACGCCGGTAATCACCACCGGGATCGGTGGGCAACCGGACACATTGATGATCGGCTTGTCCTTGATAATGTCGGCGACGGACACCGCCCCAGTCGGGTTCGGGTCTGCCTTGGGCAAGCCACCAAACGCAGCACAAGTGCCGACCGCAATGATGGCCGCCGCACCCGCCGCCGCTTCTTTCAGCATATCCAGGTTGCTGACCCCGGCAATCGTGGAAAAGCCGGGGTTATCCAACGGGATGGAACCATCCACCACCAGCACATAATTGCCGTAATTGTCCTTGATCGCCGCTTCACGCGCCTCTTCCGCACCATAACCGGCAGCCGCCTGCAAGGTGTGGTGGTAATCCAGCGAAATGGCGTCAAAGATCAGCCCTTCGATGCTGGGGCTGTGGGAACGGGTCAACGATTCAGTGCAGCCGGTGCATTCCTGGAAGGACAACCAGATCACCGACGGGCGCTTGGCCTGCTCCAGCGCAGCCGCGATTTTCGGCACCATCGCGGGAGCCAGCGCCATGCTCGAGGCCAGCAGGCCGCAGAATTTCAGGAAACCGCGCCGCGAAATCCCCTGGGCGCGCAGGTGCTCGCCAACCGTTTGCGGGAACAGGGAATCAGGCTGTTTCGTTCTCATTTTCTTCCTCCATTGCCAGGACAGTCGTCATGACGGCCAGCCCTTCCTGGATGTCATCGCATTGGGAACGCAGGATTTCAGGGACATGGCCAACCTCGATAAAGTAACCAATGCGCTGGCCATCATCGTCAAAATGCTCCACCCGCCAGACCCCGGCGTAACCGCTTTCGCGCAGACGGGTTTTGCCCAGCACCGTGAGGGTGATGTCCACCTCGCCATCGCCTAGAAATTCCTCCAATTGGGTAAATTCCTGCGGGGAAAACGGCAGGCCGTGCAGGTCAATCATGCCGTGGGTTCCGTGCGCCGCCAGCTCGCCCAGCGCATGATGGATTTCATGCAGCAGCGGACGCAGGTTGCCGGTTGCAACCGTTTCAGTGTGGACGGGAATAGCGTTCAACGTCATTTGGCGAGCTCCAATTTGGGTGCGTGGCGTTGCTGGCAGGGAAGGTGTTCCTCCACCGCCCACTTCTGCAACAGGTTGGCGGCAAGCCTTCCGGCCAGCGGAATGTTTTCTTTTACGGTTGGCGTCGGCTCTTCGCCCCAGCCAAAGACCCCATACTGGATGCCGACCAAGGCGCGGCGTTTTGGCAGATGGCCGGACAAGCGGGCGATGTCCATCAAATCCAACAGGCCGACTTCATGGGCACTGCGTTTGGCGGTGCCGAGAAAATAATCCATCGCCTCATCCTCGTAACAGCACAAGGCACCGGGCGGGGCGTGCAGCTCCACTGCGTCCAGCACCAGCAGGTGGTCATGGGTTTCAATTTCACCGGCAAGGGTGAAACTCAAGGTTCCGCCATCCAGGTAAGTGACGCCCGGCAGGGCGGCAAAATGCTTTTCCATAAATTTCAACAGGTGAATCCCAATGCCCTCATCCTGTAACAAAATATTGCCAACGCCTAACACCAACATTGTTTTTCATTTACCAGTTCCATTGTGAACAGCCGTCATTGTCCACCCATTTCCCCGCAATCATTTGACATGGGTCAACACAATCCAGCTTCAGGCCGGTAAGATCGGGAAACATTGACCTGAACGGGGAAAAACACCATGTGCCTGGCCATTCCGATGCAAGTGACCGCCATCGGCGGCGACGGCCTGAGCGTGCGCTGCGAAGCCCGCGGCGTCGTGCGCGAAGCGGGCCTGCTGATGCTGCCGGAGGAAACCGTAGCAATAGGCGACTATGTCATGATCAGCCTGGGTCAGGTCATGCAAACCGTGACGGCGGAAGAAGCCGCCGCCGTATGGGCGCATTACGATGAAATTTTTGCCGCCCTAGATCATAAATCCGGCTAAAAAACTGTACTTTCCTCCTATATGCGTAAATTCTTATATGCTAAGATGCGCCCCCATTCCGGCTTACTGAGGCGCACGCACGATGAAACACCTCTTCCTGCCCTTTCTGGCTTGGTTTAAGCAAGTCAATGGCGATACGCTCAAAGCCGACCTGTTCGCCGGATTGACCGGGGCGGTGATTGTGTTGCCGCAGGGCGTGGCGTTTGCCGCCATCGCTGGCCTCCCGCCCGAATACGGCCTTTACACCGCGATGATCACACCGATCATCGCGGGTTTGTTTGGCTCCTCGCTGCACCTGATTTCCGGGCCGACCACCGCCATTTCCCTGGTGGTGTTTTCCACCATCAGCCGCTACGCCGACGCAGGCTCGCCGCAATTCATCCAACTGGTGCTGACGCTGACCTTCCTGGCGGGCGTCTACCAACTGGCGCTGGGGCTGATGAAAATGGGCAAGGTGGTGAACTTCGTCTCCCACACCGTGGTGATCGGCTTCACCGCAGGCGCCGCCATCCTGATCGCCACCAGCCAGACAAAACATGTGCTGGGGATCAAGATCCCACAAGGCGAATCCTTCCTGCATACTTGGCTGGACATCGCGCTCGGGTTTCCCCAGATCAACCCTTACATCCTGAGTGTGGCCAGCTTCACCATCCTGTCCGCGCTGGTCATGAAACACTACCTGCCCAAAATGCCGCACCTGCTGTTCGGCATGGTCATGGGCAGCCTCGCCAGCATTGCGCTGGGCGGGGAATACCACGGCATCAAATACGTGGGTGAAATTCCCGGCCATCTGCCGCCGTTCTCACTGCCTGAACTGTCGTTCGAAACCTTGAAGCAACTGGCCTCCGGCGCTTTCGCCGTCGCCCTGCTGGGCCTGATCGAAGCGGTTTCAATCGCCCGCTCCATCGCCACCAAAACCCACCAGCGGCTGGACAGCAACCAGGAATTCATCGGCCAGGGCTTGTCCAACGTCATCGGCAGTTTCTTTTCCAGCTATGCAGGCTCCGGCTCCTTTACCCGTTCCGGCGTCAATTTTTCATCCGGGGCCAAAACCCCCATGTCAGCGATCTTCGCCGCCATCTTCCTGGCGCTGATCGTCATCCTGGTCGCGCCGCTGGCCGCCTACCTGCCAGTGGCCGCCATGGGCGGCGTCATCCTGCTGGTGGCCTACAACCTGATCGACACCCATCACATCAAGCACATTCTGGAAAGCAGCAAATCCGAAACCTCGATCCTCGCCACCACCTTTTTCGCCACCTTGTTCCTGGAGCTGGAATTCGCCATCTACATGGGCGTGATCCTGTCGTTGGTGATTTTCCTGATGCGCACCTCCCTGCCCAACATCTCCACGATGGCACCTGACCCCAACGAACCCCGCCACAAAATGGCGGAAGTCGCCGACATTGGCCTCAAGGAATGCCCCCAGCTCAAGATCATCCGCATCGACATGTCCATCTACTTCGGCTCGCTGAACAAGGTGCAGACCGAACTCGCCATGATCTCCGAACAGCAAGGCATCAAGCACATCCTGATCATTGGCGAAAGCATCAACTTCATCGACCTGGCCGGGGCGGAAATGCTGATCCAGGAAGCCAAACGCCTGAAAGCCATTGGCGGCGGCCTGTACATCCAGGGCGTCAAGAACAAGGTTTTCGACTTCATGGACCGGATCGATTTCCTGGCGGACTTTGGCGACGGCAACGTCTTCTCCAGCAAGGAAGCCGCCATCCATTCATTGACGCTGCGCCTGAACCATTCCATCTGCTCCAACTGCCGCCTACGGATTTTCCGCGAGTGCCGCCAGTTGCCTGGGGCTGCTGCCTGAGGGCACACCGCATCTGGTTCCGACCCGAATTCGGGAGTAAACTTCATTGGGAGGGTTAACTGAAAACAACAGTTGGAGCTTAAATCATGCACGTAAAGCAAACAGTTCTCTGCGCGGCCTTGGTCGGTGGGTTCGCAGCGGCAATTCCCAATGGTTACGCCGCCTCGCTCTACTTCGAAAAAACTCCAGTCAATGCATCGTCGGAGAAGACATGCCTCTCGTTTGCCAGTAACGTGAGCAGAGACATGCACTTCGCTAATGGTCACAAGAGTCCAGAGGAGGTTGCGGGAGAAACAGGCGGTGCTTATGTTGCGATCACATGTGTGGCCCGACCCAGCCAAAAAGCGACTGCCATCGTGATGTCGGTAGCGGATACTTTCGATGTTGCAAAGCGTGTTGGCCAGGATGCCGCGAACCGGATCAGAAAAGTGGTTTGCTTCGATAGCCCATGCTGAGTATGACCAAGCCGCTGCGGCTGGCTGGTTTGAAAAGACAGCATATGAGCTGGCGGGGCTTGCACCATCACAGTAACGGCTGTTGATATTCAAACAATAATCCACCTGTTTCCCGGTTTATGAGCCGGACACGTCCGCCCAACCGTCTGGCAATTTCCTGACTGATCGCCAGCCCCAGCCCATTGCCCGGTTCAATACTTACACCCACCCGGTAAAACGGCTCGAATACGCGCACCAACTCGGCTTCCGGAATACCGCACCCCGAATCTTCCACCTGCAAAATCGCCTGCCCCGACTGTGCAAACAGGCTCACATCCACCTTGCCGCCAGCAGGCGTATAGCGAATGGCGTTTTCCAGCGCATTGCGCACCAACACCCCCAGACTGCCCGTTATATCCTGTACGGAGAGCGACTCGTTGCGCAGCATGCCGAGGTCAATGGATTTGCTTTCAGCCAACGGGTACAACTCGGCAATGGCAAGCTGCACGACTTGCCGGAAGTCCGTTGTCTCAGGTTCAGCGCGGCTTTCCCCCTGCAAACGGGCCAGATCAAGCAAGTGGGCAACCAGAATGCGCAACCGTTCCAGCCCCTCCTGCACAGGGGCAAGCCGCTCGCGGGACTCCTCCAGTGTATGGGCGTTAGCCAGGTTTTCAGCTTGCAGGGAAATGGCCGCCACCGGCGTCCGCAGCTCATGCGCGGCATCCGCCACAAACCGCTGCTGCTGGGTAATAGCCGCCCGCAGCCGCGCCAACAGGCGATTGATGGAATGGGTGAAAGGCAACAACTCCTGCGGAACCCGCTGTTCCGGCAAATCGTCAAGGCGGTTTTCGTCACGCTTGTCCACAGCACTGGCCAGCACCCGCACCGGCCTGAAACTCCGATTGACAGCGAAACTGACCATTGCCATCAAGACCGGGGCCAACAGCAATATAGGCAGCAATGTGCGCAGACCACTGCCCCAGGCCACCTCGTCGCGGGCTTCGGTTTGCTGGCTGACAGCGAAGCGCCCTCCCTGACTACTTGCCGCAGGTGATGCGGTGTAGACATACACCCGCCAGCCAATACCCGCAAAATCCAGCGTATGCAACCCATCCGGCAAATTCGGCGGGATAGGCAGACTCTGCCTGTCAGTATCCCCCAGGCGCTGCACCACCAGCGTATCTTCCGGGTCAACATCCACCGGCAGGCTGATACTGCGTGCCCGGTTGGCAACCAGCGCCGCTACCTGTTGCAACAGGGAATCCTGCAACTCCCGCGCCTCATCGAATGCTGTCCAGCCGGATACAGCGCCAGCCAGCAGGGAAAACACCAACACCGCTGACAGCATCCAGCGGTTCAGATTCTGCTGGAGCGAGCGGTTTACCGGCCTTTGGCTACCATCCATCCCACACCCCGCACATTCTTGATGGCGTCACTGCCCAGCTTTTTGCGCAGGGAATGGATGATGAATTCAACGGCATTGCTTTCCACCTCTTCGTTCCAACCGTAGATACGGTCTTCCAGCTCCGTGCGGGAAAGTATGGTGCCGGGGCGCATCATCAACGCCTGCAACAGGGCGAATTCGCGGGCGGACAGGGTAACGGCATTTCCTTCCCGTGTGGCCAAATGGGTGGCGGGGTCCAGTTCGATCACACCATTGTCCAGCACAGGCTTCCCGCTACCCTGATGACGGCGGGCAACGGCGCGGATGCGGGCCAGCAGTTCATCGACTGCAAACGGTTTGACGAGGTAATCATCCGCCCCGAGATCCAAACCCTGAATCCGGTCTTCCAAAGCATCACGGGCAGTAATGATGATAACCGGCACAGCCTGCTGGTGTTGCCGCAACCGGGTCAGAACCGCCACGCCATCCAAGCGCGGCAACCCCAGATCAAGCAGCATCAGGTCATAGGTTTGTGCGGCAATGGCAGTCAGGGCGGACTCGCCATCTTGCACCCAATCCAGCGCATAGGCTGCATCTTTCAGAGCCTGCTGGATAGCTGTGCCGATTAGCCGATCATCTTCGGCAAGCAAAATTCGCATGGCTGGAATTCCCACCTCAATCCAGTTCAGGAATGGCCTTTCTGGATGTCTCCAGTTGAGTCTCCCGGTAAACCGCCGCCACCAGAATGACCGCAAAAAACAGGGATGAACTTACTGTACCAAGATCAAGCCCGCCTTTCTCATGCGTCTTGGTGAGCAAATCACCGAAGGTTGCGCCAAATGGCCGGGTCAACACGAACGCCAGCCAGAACAGCAAGGTTCCAGATACCTTGGTATAGAAGTGCAGCAAGGCAATCACGACCAACATCCCGGTGATCAGCATGGCGCTATCGGCAAACCCCAGGCCCAGCTGATCCGCCACGAAATCGCCTGCCGCCGTGCCCAGCGTGTTGGCGATCAGGAACGCCAGCCAGTAAAACACTTCAGAAGGCGTATTGGTGATGTATTCCACATTGATGGATTTTTCCCGCACATACCACACCAGCAGCACCATCAGCAGTAAACTCACCAGCAAGGCGGAGCCTGCCGCATAACCCAGACCCAGTGTGCGGTCGATAAAATCAGAAATAGCCGTTCCGGCGATAGCAGTAGCTGTAAAAGTCAGCCAGTACGTCACCGGCCCATAGCGTTTCATGGCCAGTTTGACGCCGAGCAATACCACAAACAGACCCATGAACAGCAGGATGGTTGCGCCATACCCCAGGTCATAGGTCATCGAAAACATATCCGCCCCGGTTTCACCCAGCGTGGTGGAGGCAATCTTGATCACCCAGTACAGCAGGATAATGTGCGGCACACGGTTGATGAGGGTATCCGCCATGTTGGCGTCCAAAGTTGTCGCATTCGTATTCATCGTGATGGTTTTTCCATGGCAGTTGTGGAAATCAGGCAGCGTTTTTGGCTTCGGTCAACCGGGGCGCATCTACCTGGGAAATAGTCAGGTAGCCCACCAGCCCCAGGATGGCTGCCAGAAAGACGGCAGTCGTTCCGACCGTTCCTAATCCCAAACCACCGTTGGCCACATCCTGCGACAACCAGTCACCAATGGATGCGCCCAGCGGGCGGGTAATGACATAGGCCAGCCAGAACGCCAGGACTCCGTTCAGATTGAACGCATAGTAAGCAGTCGTAATCAGGGCGATTACCGCGCCAAAAATCAGCGCCGACAAGGCATAACCCAGCCCGACAGATTCCGCCATCAGGTCGCCTGCGGCAGTCCCCAACGCAAAGGTGAACAGGATGGCGGCCCAGTAAAACAGTTCGCGGCGCAGGGTAAAAATGCTGTGAATGGACAAAGAACCTTCCACGCGATGCCACAACCAGAAGGTGACGACCAGCAAGGCGCTGAAAGCGATGGTGGAAACTTCCAGCGGTACGCCCAGGTTATCCGTCAGGTTATCGGTAATCAGCGTGCCGACGATGCTCACCATAACGACGGCCACCCAGTACAACCCTGGAATGTAACGCCCGGCTTTGACCTGCGTATACAGAATGACTGCCAGCAGCACACCCATCAGCGCGGAGGTGGCGGGCAAACCGAAGTGAAGGTTGAAAATCAAAAAATCCGCACCGGTTTCACCCACGGTGGTGGCGAGGATTTTGATGATCCAGAAATAGAGGGTAATGATGACCGGCACCTTGACCAGCGCCGAATTTATGCCTGTTTCGTTCATATTGCAGAGCTCTCCTGTGACGGATTTATCTTTTGGTTGAAAACAGTAAGGAGCTTAACTGCCGAAACTTAGCTGTGACTTAGGTTGGAACGGGTCACCATTGACGCCTTATATGCCAATCTTGGCGAAGATGGCGGTAAGCGCTGCAAACCCCGCCGATAGCGCAGCCCAGAAAAACCAATTGCCTGAAGCATTCATCCCCTGCAAATCCCCTGTCCCAATAGTGGCCATTTGGTAATCTGCCTCCCCTTTCCGGTCAGCAAAAAAGGGGGTATTGTCCCCCAATGACACCAAAATGGACATCCTATGCGCCTGTTGCTGGTTGAAGACGACCCCATGATCGGGGAAAGCCTGGAAGAAAGCCTGCATAACGAAAACTACGCCGTCGACTGGGTGCGTGACGGGCACAGCGCGGAACTCGCCCTGGAGCATGACCTGTACGACCTGGTGCTGCTGGATCTGGGCCTGCCCGGCAAACAGGGGCTGGAGGTGCTGACGGCTTACCGCAAACGCAAAGGCCCAGCCGCCGTGCTGATCCTGACGGCGCGCGACGCCCCGTCTGACCGGGTAAAAGGGCTGGACAGCGGCGCGGACGACTACCTGATCAAACCTTTCGACCTGGACGAGCTGCTGGCGCGCATCCGCGCCCTGTTGCGGCGCAAATCTGGCCGCATCCAGACCGAACTGAGCAGCGCCGGGCTGGTGCTGAACCCCGCCACCCACGAAGCCGTCTTCCGAGGCCAGCCGTTGCACCTGTCCGCGCGCGAATTCGGCCTGTTGCAAGTATTGCTGGAAACGCCGGGCGAAGTCGTTTCCCGCGCCCGCCTGGAAGAAAAGCTGTACGGCTGGAATGAGGAAATCGAAAGCAACACGGTCGAGGTCTACATCCACATGTTGCGCAAGAAACTGGGGACTGACTTCATCAAGAATGTGCGCGGCGTGGGCTACAAGGTCGCCGCCAGCCCGGCATGAAAAGCATCCAGCGGCAACTGCTGTGGTGGCTATCCGGCGGCATCCTGCTGGCGACCAGCAGCGCCGGGTTCGCCATCTATTACCAGGCGCGCCATGAAGCCAACCAGCTGTTCGATTACCAGTTGCAGCAAACTGCCCTCTCCCTGCCAGCCCATGTCGACACCGCAGCCATCCACCAGAATGAAGAACTGGAGGAAGACATCCTGATCGAAGTTTGGAACCCGCAGGACAAGCTCATTTATACCTCCAACCGGGCCTTTTCCCTGCCCCGCTACAAGCAGCAGGGCTTCCAGACCGTGCGGGCGTTTGACGAAGACTGGCGCTTGTACATTGAAAACCGGCGCAGAAATTTCATCCAGATCGCCCAACCGCTCAGTGTGCGGCATGAACTGGCGGCCAGCTTGGCCATCCGCTCGCTGGCACCGTTTTTCCTGCTGGTTCCGGCCATGCTGATTTTGGTCGCCGTCATCGTGCAGCGCAGCCTGGCACCGCTGGAAGGCATTGCCCAAACACTTGGCAAACGCAGCCCGACCGACTTGCAGGCGTTGCCCGACCAGAACCTGCCGCTGGAGCTGGCCACCATCGTCCGCGCCCTCAACAACTGGCTGGAACGGCTGGACAAAGCCCTCTCGGCGCAACGGGATTTCATTGCCGACGCCGCCCACGAATTGCGCTCCCCCCTCACCGCCCTGAAGCTGCAACTGCAACTGACGGAACGGGCGAAAACCGACGCCCAGCGGCTGGCCGGATTCGCCAAGCTGCACGACCGCATCAACCGCGCCATCCACCTGGTGGAACAACTGCTGACGCTGGCCCGCCACGAAAGCGCCCGCAATCCTGTCGCCGATGACACAACAGCATTGGGCGAACTGGTACAGGAAATCAGCAGCGACTACGCCGCCACCGCCAGCCAGAAACAGGTCGGCCTCACCACCACCGTCCCCTTTCCCGACATCATTGTCCGGGGAAATCCGCACAGCCTGCGCATCCTGTTGAAAAACCTGCTGGAAAATGCCTTCAACCACACGCCTGCCGGTGGCGGCGTCCATCTCCAGGTTTGCCAGGAACAAGGCACCCCCATCCTGCGGGTCACAGACAGCGGCTGCGGCATTCCAGCGGAAAGCCGCCAGCGCGTCTTCGACCGTTTCTACCGTTGCCCCGGCGACAACGCACCCGGCACCGGCCTGGGGCTGGCGATTGTCAAAAACATCGCCGACCAGCACCAGGCCTGCATCAGCCTGGAAGACGCCCCCTCCGGACAAGGGCTACAAATCAGCGTGGCTTTCCCGCCTTACAACACGTCTGCACATACTTAAACAAAAATTAATTTTCCGGCCGATTTTCTTTAAGAAAGCTTTAATTCTCCCCTCCCTAGAATGCCCCCCATGCACTGCAAACACAGTGTCAGGACATAAACCTCTGCTAATGAAAGGAATGAATAGTATGAACGTCAAATTCAGCACAATGATCGCTTCCCTGCTCATGGTTTCCGCCCTAAGCGCCACCGCCATCGCCGACAACAAGGTCGACCTGATGGAAGGCAAAGGTGCCGCCCAAACGCAGGAAAAAGGCATGCCTGACAAAGCCATGCAAGAAAAAGGCGCGCCTGAAGCTGACCAAGCAAAACAGGAACCAAAACCTGTTGCCCAGAAAGCCCCAGCCCATAAAAAAGCGCATAAAAAAGCACACAAAAAGGCAGCCAAGAAACATCATGTAAAGCACAAAAAAGTGACCAAACACAAAGCCAAGGCCAAAGCGGCCAAAACCAGCGCCAAACCCGCAGCAAAACCGGCCAAATAATTTCATCACGCTCTCTGAACGAACACTATTATCCGGTTGTTCAGCTTCTCCCTGCCCCAAACGGCAGGGGGTTTTTCAGAGACAGCCACACAGTCAAAACATCCGAACGACTTAATCTGGAAATATCGCCATGAAAACAACCATTGCAGCCACGCTGAGTGGCATGTTACTTGCATCAACCATGGGCTATGCAGCAGCAGCCCCCACAACGCCTGCTCCAGCGCCAGCCAAACAAGACATTTTCGCCACCTTGTCCACCACCAAGATTTCCCTGGATGACGCCATCAAAACTGCCGAACAAACCGTCTCCGGCAAATTGGTCAAGGCTGAACTGGATAGCGACAGCAGCCCGAACACCTACCGGGTCGCCATTGCCGACAGCGGCAACCGCACCGTGACCTTTATGAAAATCGACTCCAGCACTGGCAAAATGCTGGGTTCCAAGGTTTACCGCCCCGATAACCGCGCCGCCAGCGCCGCAGGCAAAACAGGCGCGGCCACCCCAATGAAAGCAGCGCCTGCCGCCAGCACGGCGAAACCAGCCGCCAGCGCCACCAAGAGCGTTGCGCCTGCCGCCAGCGCCCCCGCTGCCTCCAGCCCACTGAAAACAAGCGCCGCCCCAGCCGCAGCCAAACCAGTGGCACCAGCGGCAGCGGCACCAGCAGCCACCAACCCGCTGAAATCGACCACAGCAACCACTCCGGCCGCAGCCAAGCCGTAAACTTTCACAGCGGAGCACGATTTGCCCCTTTGGCTCCCTGCTCAAAGGGGCTCTTTTTGCACAGTCCGCCGCGGCGGCGCACGCACTTCAGACTCGCCGCCTAACTGCAAAACTTCCCGCCCTGCCAACAATCGCCACAGGGTTTTTCCCGCCAGCAACGCAAACACCGGCGCGCCCGCGATCAGATACCAGTGGAATGTCACGAAACGCCATAGCAGGATTGCCGAGGTGGCGGCGGCGACGCCAATGTGGGGGATCAGCAATAAACTGCTGCTGACCTCAATGCCCCCACTGCCGCCGGGCAATATGGTCAACTGGCCAGCCGCCTGCGCCAGCATCTGCACAATAAAGGCGTAATCCCAGGTAATGCTTTCCCCCACCGCCAGGATGGCAAAATACAAGACGCTGTAACGCAGCAGCCAGTGGCCGGAGCACAGCAGGAAAATGGCCGCCAACCGCATTTTCGAATAGCCCCTGATCAAATGCAGGCTACGGAAGAACTCCAGCGAATGGCGGGCCAGCCGCCAGCGCCAGCCAGCGCCCACCCCCAAACGCAGTAGCGAGCGGCCCGCAGCATGGAAAACCTTGCGGAAATTTTCGATCAGCAGCCACAGCAGCAGCAACGGAACCACCAACAGCATGGCCGTCACCCCCAATTGCCAGCCCAGGTAGGTGAACTGTGTCGCCGCCAGCGAATGCAGCAACACAACGCACAAGGCGGCCAGGAAAAACAGCATGTCCATCACATGGTCTGCCGCATACAGCGCCAGCCCGCGCGATTTCGCCAACCCGTGACGGCTGAGCAACCACGGGTAAACCACCGCGCCGCCGCCGCCCGCCGGGGTCACGCAAACCGCAAACTCGGTCGCCACGATGTAGGCCAGCGCCCTGCCCTGCCCCAGGCCAAGCCCGTATCCGGCGGATAGCAGGCGCAACCGGCCCGCATTCAGGTTCCAGCCGATGACCACCATGCCCAGCAGCAGCGCCAAAGTCGCCGGTTTGACTGTTGCCAACAAAGCGAACACATCCTGCCCGCCCAATAGCAGCGGGATCAGCACGGCGACGCCAAGGCTGACGGCGAGCAATGCGCCCAAACGTATTTTCATGCTTGCTGCTCCAGCCACGCGGCTTTCGTCATGGGTTGGCGCGTTGCCGCCAATTCGTGCACAGTTTCCAGCCAGTAAGCCTGCACCGCCGGGTATTGCATGTCCACCGGATGCAGCCCCAGCCTCAGGAAAGGCGCAGTGCGGGAACGTGCCAGCATCCGCTTGCCCCAGATGCGCGACAACCCCCGCCGCCACGCGCTGCGGGAGCTCCACACCAGGGAAGGGGCAGGCAACTCAGCGAACGTCGGCAGCCGGATCAGCGTATGGATGGTGCTGGCGTAGCTCAAGGACGATTGCTGCAACGCCCGCCGTGCGCCCGCACCCAGCAACCACGCGGGAGGGGTGAAGCCCTGCGTCCGCCAACCCAGCCGTGCGAACATGTCCAGCCCCTGCTGCAAACGCCGGAGCGCTTCGGCCTCCGCCAAACGGTAAAACTCCCCTTCGTAGGTATAGATCCGCCGCATGAACCACTCTTGCGGCGCAAACCCCAACGGCCCTGGGTCGTCATGGTAATAGCCGTGCAACACGACCTCATCCCCGCTCTCCAACCGCTGGCCGATCGCCCGCACAAACGCGGGGTGGCGCTCCACCGTCCCCTGGCGGTGGTAATCCGGCGTCACCAGCAAGGTGAGCGGGATATTCAGCCGCCCGATCGCGGCGACAAACCCGGCGTAGGCGTCCCAGGTGGAAGGCGCGACATCATGCAGCGCCACACAGAACGCCGGTGGGGTTGGATTCGTTTCAGGCATGGTTGCTTCTCAGACTGCTTGGCGACACTGGCGTTTGGCCGTGGATCAATTCCTGATAATGCCGCCAGAGGGCGGGCAAAACACTTTGCCAGTCATAATGGGCGACAACATGCTGGCGGGCGCAGTTTCCCATAGCCCGATAGTCTTCCGCAAACAACGCCCGGATCGTGCGCACCAAGGAGTCAGCGGATTGCGGTTCAGCCAGCAGGCCGGTGTGCGGGGCCACCAGTTCCGGCACCGCCCCCGCATTGACGCCGACCACGGGCACGCCGCAGGCCATCGCCTCCAGCACCACCAGGCCAAAGGTTTCTATATCCCCCGCATGCACCAGCGCATCGCTGCTGGCCAGCAAGCGCGCCAGTTGCGCATGGTCGAGAAAGCCATCCGTGCGGCTGACATTGGCGGGCAATTGCTGCGGCATATTGGAGCCAGCCAACCGCAGGTGGTAGCCCGGCCCCAACTGCTGCATCGCGTCCAGCAGGACAGGCAGGTTTTTTTCGCGGGAATTGCGCCCGGCAAAGATCAGCAGGCGGGTATTGTCGGCAAGCCCCAGTTCCTCCCGCACCGCCGGGTCGCGGTAACCGGGGTTGAATTGCTGGGTGTCCACCCCCAACGGCTGCACCGCCACCCGTTCGACGCCCAGCGCCGTGAGCCTGTCCGCCATGACCTGGGACGGTGCCAGCACCCGGTCGCAGCGGTTGTACAGCTTGTTGAGGTAACCCCCGATCCAGGGGTCAGCCCAGCCGCCAAAGCGCTTGTTGACCACGCGGATAAGGTCTGAATGGAAAAAAGCCACCACTGGCACATCCAGCTTGCCGCCTGCCTGCAATGCCGCCCACGCCAGCCGGTAGGGGTCGCCCGCCTCGATCAGGTTGGGCTGGAGGTCACACAGTTGCTCCACCCAGGGTTCAATACGCAGGGGAAAGCGGTAGCCGTTGCTGAAAGGGATGGGCGGCGCAGGCAGGGTGCGCAGGCCAGGCCCGGATTCCGCCACGGCGGCGGGGACCAGCAAGGTGTTGGCGCAGCCGGGCAAGCGCTTCATCCATTCACGCTTGGCTTGCAGGTAGGTGCGCACCCCGCCGCTGCCGGGGGCCCAGAACAGGGTGATGTCCGCAGTATGGACTTTGAAGAGACTATGTATGTTTTTCATTGCATCCAGCATTGTTGGCGTGGCTCGGCCACGTTGCGCCCATGATAGCAGGGGGGAGCGTTGGGGCGGCGAGATTCAGCTTCTGCGAGAGGTTTTACGCCTTATTACGCAATAAAAAAGCCGCCTTTGCTGGCGGCTTTTTGTCAGGGAAACCGAAATCGCTGTTAAAAGTTAAACACCGCGTTCAGCGACGCCACATTGTCATGGGAGTCATCCTTGGCACCGGTCAGCGCATCTTTGGTCGCCACACCGTAGTGGTCCCACCCCAACCGCACGCCAACCAGCGGGTTGATATTGTATTGCGCCCCCAAGCCATAGGTTGGCGCAGACCGGCTGGCCCCATTGGCGCCGAAATCCGAGGTTTTGGTTTTGGCGTCGGCATAGCCCAGCTTGCCATACAGGCCGAACCTGTCGCCCACCGGTTCCATCCCCACCACGGACAGGCTCGCCGCATCCGCCTTGGCATTGCCGCCCGCTGTTGTCTTCACCTTGCCGAGGCCGCCATACTGGCCTTCGACCGCAAGGTTTTTATTGAATTTGTAGCCCACCAAGCCATCAAACACCGTACTGGAATCGCTGCTCAGGGTATTGGGCGCAACAGCCGAAATTTTCGGTTTGCCGCTGCCGACACCCAGACCTGCATAAAAACCCTGGTCAGCAACACCCCCCGCCCATACTGAGGAAGAGAGCGCCAGCGCAGGCAATGACAACGCAATACTGTATTTATTGACATTCATAATCTGAATCCTCCTTTTGAGGATGTATCAATCATTTTCCTATTCAAATCCCGCACGCCTTAATGGAGAAAATATCCGGCTGCGTGGGCACAGTATATGCCCCTGTTTTTGCGTTGTGCGTTACATTACCGGATGTTAACGGCATGGTAATATACCGATGGAAGTGACAGTTTAACAAGACAGCCACCTGCGGAACGGCTCACGCGGTCTATTAACGAAAAGGCGGCTTACATTAAATAAACATGACAGCACACTTTTTTAAGATTCTTTTAATTTATGCCTGTTTAGTATGGCTCCTACGTTGCAAGTGCAATGTAAAATTAAATTACCCAACGAGTCATAAAAGGAAATACGCATGAATACCAAACTGAAAGTAATGTTCGCTTCCCTGCTGATGATGACAGTCTTAGGGGCCGCTACTGAAGCCAGCGCCGCTACAGCAGTCCACAAAACCAAAACTGCGGCGCATAAAGTGGTGCACCACAAGCACCGTCATCATGTCAGCCACCATCATCACCATACCGCCAAAAAAGTCATTAAAAAATCTGCCAAACATTAATAAGCGGGGTTTTCGCCCCCCGTTGGTTTGGCGCTGACAATAGCCACTTCCTGTCAATAGCAGAAACGGCTATTGGTTACTGTTGGTATAGCGCAGTAGATTGCTGTTTTATAAAAAGCCGCCTAGTTTAAGGCGGCTTTACTTGTTTATGGATTCAGGCTTTGGACATCTATCCATTTCATTATGAATAAAAATTAACTTTCCCAACAGCTCCCTTTAAGAAAGTTTTAACGGAACGGCATTTATGATTTTTGGCGGAAACCAGAAACGGGCGTCCACCCCAGAGCCAAATTCCCGCCGGAGGAGAGAATGACCATTATGCAAGCCAACATCCATCTGCGCCCCAAGAAAACCCGTAGTGAAACACCCATAGCCCGGCCAGGTGCGGCAAGCCATAATGGATGCAGGGGGGCAACGCCATGCGCCTAGCTCTAACCTCGGTCATCGGCGGGGCATTGCTGGTTTCCAGCATGGGTTATGCGTTAGCCGACCCCGCAGCCAAACCGGATTTGTTCGCACTGCTGGCGATCCCCAAGATTTCGCTGGATGATGCAATCAAAACGGCGGAACAAACCGTCTCCGGCAAACTGGTGAAGGCGGAGCTGAATAATGACAGCCACCCAAACACCTACCGGGTCGCCATCGCGGACAGCGACAGCCGCACCATCACCTCGATCAGGATCGACACCCGCACCGGCAAGGTGTTGGGCACCAAGGTATACCATCCAGGCAGCCGGGCGACCCGCGCCAGCAGCCGGGCAGCGAAGAAAGCGGCCATCACAACAGCCGCCTCAACCACACCGGCCAGCCCATGATGAAAACCCGCAAGGGCGCAAACCTGGATAGGGCTGGACGCGCATATAGCCTGATTTTTTCCGGTTTCTCAGCAAAGCCGAAGCTTTCCCGCGTACACTATCCGCATACAAACCAAGTGACCGGAGTTTCAAAATGAACCCAAACACCTTCCGCTTCCAAGCCCAGCCGTTGCAATTTGGCTGGGGTGGAAAATTGCTGGCCGCCGTCATTGCCGCGTTATTGCTGGTCGGCGGATTCTTTTTCGGTTTGCTGCTGCTGGCGGTGGGCGGCGCGATTGTGACCGTCGCCATGCTCAAACTGTGGTGGATCAGCAAAAAACTGCGCGCTTCACAGGGAACCTCTTCCTCGGTGACCGTCCGCGAAGGCCATGTGATTGACGCCGAATACCGGGTAAAACAAGACCCTACCAGCCGTTAACTGCCTACCGATTGAGCCTCTCTATCGCCCCCATCCAAGCCCATAATTTGCATCAAGGCGGGCGACGGTGCAGCATTAATGCCATGAACACTTTCAATATCAATGCCTTGCAGGAACGCATCGAACACTACTTGGCGACGGCGGAACAAGTGGGCCATGACGGTTCCGCAGACACCATCCATGCGTTCCGCATCGCCTCCCGCACCGTGCTGGCGCTGGAGCCTTTGCTGCGTGCCACCAGCAAAACCCGTCAATGGCGCAAACCGATGAAGCGCTGGCTGAAAGGGCTGAACCACTTGCGCGACCTGCAAGTCATGCAGGAACGGCTGGAGTTGCACCCGGAATTGTCAATGGAGCTGGAAGCGGGCGTGCAAGCGGAACTGGCGGCGTGGGCCGCGATCCGCCCCCACATCGCCGACAAAGCATTCCGCAAACGCCTGCAACGCTCGGCCAGGAAATTTTGCCAGCATTGCGCTGCCCACCCCGGCTATTTTCCCGCTTCGGCCTTGCTGTTGTGGTGGAACACGCAGGAGGCCGTGCAAGCCCGCTTCAATGCCATCACAGCAGATGACCCGGCCAGCCTGCATCGGCTACGGGTAGCCTTCAAAAGCCTGCGCTATTTGGTCAACACCCTGCGCAACATCGGTGCCATTCCAGCCGACGCCAGCACCGGCCTGAAACATTGGCATGACCTGCTGGGCGACATCCAAGACCGGCAGGTGGCGCAACATTGGTTGCAAGGCAAGGGTGCGGACGCCACCTTGCCTGCTCGGCAGACGGCGGAATCCGCGCAATTGCAGGGGCAATTCATGCAAGAACGGGCGCAATTCCAAGCTTTGCTGACGCAACTGGACACTGTCGTCAGCACCAGCCTGAGCGCCATGCTCACGCCCCCTTCCGCCGCCTAGCGACGGGAAGCAGGCTCACTCAGCACACTATCCCCCTGACGGTAGCGGATCGCGTAACCGAACAGGTAGGTGCAGACCGGCAGCCCCAGAACCAGCCCCCAAATGTGGAACAGCTTGCCCCCCACTGTCAGGATAATCAGCACGATCACCGGGTTCAGCCGCAACCGCGCGCCATAGATCAACGGGTTCAGCACGTACCCCTCCACCAGATGGATGAAGGTGATCATGCCAATCGCCATCAGCACCAACTTGGCGCCGCCAGCATTCAGGGCAATCAGGCAGATCGGCACAGAACTGATGAATACGCCCGCCACCGGAATGAAGCTGCACAAGAACACAATCACCGCCAGAAACGCCACCTGTTCCCCCATCCCCAACAGATGCAGCCCCACCGCCGTCAGGAAGGTATTGATGATGGCAATATAGAACTGCGCCTGCATCGCATGGCCCAGCACCTTGCCGAACTGGTAGATATTGTCCGCCGCCTCCACATAGATGAAGCGCAGGCGGGTATGCTCCAGCTCGCGCACGCTGGCAGCCAAGCGCGGCAGATCCAGCACGATCAGGAAAGAAAACAACAAGGCCAGCAAGAAAGTCGCCAGCATCCCGGCGGTCTGGCGGCTAATGTTCGCCAGCCGATCCAGCAGCGTCTTGATGGTGTCATGGCCATTGGCTGAATCCCCTGCCCCGCTCAACAGCTCCAGCAAGGCCCCGCTGGGGGTGTCGCCGAATGCGCGCGGTGCGGGCGGCGGCGCAACCGGGGCGGTCGGCCCTTGCGCCGCCCAAGCCGGAGCCTCATTGACCGGCGGCGGCGCGGGCTTGCGCAATTCCGGCAGCGCTTCCTGCAACAAGGGGTAACGCTCCGCCAGCTCCAACAACTCCACATCCAGCCGCTGCATGTAAACGCCGAAACCTTTGGCGAAACCCGCCGCCTGCTGGTAGACCTGCGGGGCAAGAAACACGGTGATGGCAATGATCGCGCTCAGGAACATGACCCCCGTCAACACCACCATCGGAATCCGCAGGCTGCGCACCCGCCGCGCCAGCAGGTCGACAATGCCGGATTGCAGGTAGGCGAACACAAACGTCAGGAAAATCAAGGTAAAAAACGAACTGAGCAGGTACAGCAGGCCGAACAGGATGCCCCATACCAGCAGGCGGGTCGCCAGCGGCAACAGATGCTCCAAGCGTATCCTCGTCGGCTTGGCTGGCAGATGGGGAAGCAGCCCGGCAGTCGTGTTTTCGTTATCCTGCGGCATCAGTCAAATTCCGGTAAATCGTGACCGGCGCAGTATACCATCATCCTCCGGAAGCAGGCTGCTTCACCCCAAAAACCTGCCATTTTTCTGCCATCTGGCCATGCTCCCATGGCGTAGTAGCTACTGACCATTTTTGTACACATCCCCTATAATCAATCGCCGTATTCAGGCAATCCACACCAATATCATTCACCCCCTACACCCAAGAACGGGAGACCCCACATGAAGACATGGTTCGCGACTGGAATCCTTTTGCTGTCCACCGGATGCGCCAGCGTACACGACAACAAGCCACCCCACTGGACGTATGAAGGCGCAGAAGGGCCGGAACATTGGGGCGAACTGGCGGACGCCTACAAAGCCTGCGCCACTGGCAAAAACCAATCCCCTGTCAATCTGGACAACCAGCATGCCGTCGCCGCCAAGCTTCCCCCCCTGCAACTGGCGTATGGCGCTGGCGGCTACGAAGAGTTGAACAACGGCCACACCATCCAGGTCAACTACCAGCCGGGTGGCTCCCTGACGCTTGATGGCCACCGCTACGGGCTGAAACAGTTCCACTTCCACGCCCCCAGTGAAAACCAGATTGATGGCAAAACCTACCCATTGGAAGCGCATCTGGTGCATGCCGACCAGGATAACAATCTGGCGGTCATCGCCATCATGTTCACCGAAAGTGCTCAAGACAATCCTAACCTGGAGCCATTCTGGTCACAAATGCCGACTCACCCTGATGAAAAAACAGCGCTGATGCCTTTGGTCGACGTTGCCAAACTGCTGCCCGCCAAACGTGACTATTACCGTTTCAGTGGCTCGTTGACCACGCCGCCTTGCTCCGAAGGGGTTGTGTGGCTGGTGATGAAACAGCCTGTCAACGCCTCCAAAACGCAAATTGAAAAGTTCACCCAAATCATGGGCCACCCGAACAACCGGCCAATACAGCCGGTGAATGCGCGACCATTGCTAAAGTGACTTCAGCCGGTTTGCTGGCGGGCTGTCCTGTGATAGCCTGCCTTATCACAAACCGTAAGGGTTACAAAATGAAACATCCATTGCGAGACACTCCGCTAGCCTTAGTATTCACTGCCATCCTGCTGCTGGGCGGTGCCAATGCCGCCAACGCCGAAGACCCCAAAGCCAATGAAACCCCTCCCGCCACAGCCAGCCAACCTGCGGCGGAACCAGCGCACGTTGAAGCGCCCCCCACCGCTGTTGCGGCGGTCGACTCGTTTTACCAGGACTACCTGAATTTCCACCCGGCGGGCGATGACGAAGAATCTTTGCCGCCTGAAATTGGCTTGTCCGAATCGTTCAAAACCGACATCAAGAAAAGCGACGAGGTTTGCCAGAATTTTGATGATGGCCCGTGCGGTTGGGGGGCAGATGGTGACCAGTACCTCGATTCGCAAGACCCCGACCCGGATCTGGACTACAAGAATTCAGGCATTGCCATCACCGAACCTGAACCCGGCAACGTACAAGTCAAGCTTAATGTGAACCCTTCCCTGCCCGAGGGAAATTTCCGCACCATCACCTACAAAATGGTGCAGGAAGATGGCAAATGGGTGGCGGATGACATCCTGTACCACGATGAAGACGCCGTGACCTCCACCCGGCAAATGCTGGCGGAAGAGCGGGCCGATATAGAAAAAGCGCAGAAAGAGGCGCAGAAACCATAACCCCCACAGCATCCGGAACCTGTCGGCTCCGGATGCTGGCCAAATCACTTCAGGCCAGCGAGATAGTCAGCCAGCTCCTTGGCTTCATCATCGGTCAGGCTCGCCACGATAGGCTTCATCACCGCTGCTTGGCCATTGGTGCGCTTGCCGTCACGGATGTCCTTCAGCTGTTCCAACAAGTACTCAGCGTTCTGGCCTGCCAGCTTTGGATAAACAGGCAAAATGGAAGTCTTGGCATCAGCCCCGTGGCAGGACGCGCAAGCCTTGCTGGTGTAAAGGGCGGCACCGTCAGCGGATGCGGCGGAAGCCAGCCCCATGGAAAGGGCGGCAAAAGCGACAATGGCAAAGGTTTTTATCTTCATGGACATTCTCCTCATATGGACGTTGCAAGGAACCAGCTAGCCGGGGTAGGGAGCTACCACAAGCATAGGCCGGTTTTTAACATTCGGCCAACTTCCACGGAAATGATGAATGTCAAGCCGATGGGGCATGCCCCAGGATTATTTCAGCAACGCCACGGCGGCAGTGGGGACATACAATTATCGCCACCTTGGACAGGTCTGTTTCATGATGCGTTTTGCTGAATTTTTTGCAGGCGTTGGCTTGGTTCGGGAAGGTTTGGCCAGGAATGGCTGGTCATGCGCCTGGGCCAATGACATTGCCCAGGACAAGCAGGAAACCTATACCGCAAACTTTGGGGAAGGTGATTTTGTCCTGGGCGACATTTGGCAGATCGCCCAACAGCCGGAACAGATTCCGGATGATGTTTTTCTGTATACCGCATCTTTTCCTTGCACCGATTTGTCGGTGGCAGGCGGCATGGCCGGTCTGGCCGGGGAAAAATCCGGGACACTCAATGCATTGCTGAATATCCTTGCCCAAAAGAAGCAGGCCAATACCCAACCTAAGATTGTTTTGCTGGAGAACGTCAAAGGCTTCCTGACATCCCATCAAGGGCAGGACATCAGCAATACGGTAAAGGCACTCAACGCCTTGGGTTATACCGTCGACATCATTGAATTGGACGCCGTGCTGTTCACCCCGCAAAGCAGGCCACGGATTTTCGTCATCGCCGTTGAAAACCTGCTCGCCCAACATGTTATGCAACTCAAACAGAATGCCCCGGATAGCTGGTGGGCACCCTTCCATCAAGCGCCGCAACTGCGCTCCCATACAGTACAGGACTTGATCCAAAACAACCCTGACCTGAATTGGGGGCTGTTTGACATACCTGAACCCGAACGAACCGCGCCCAAGCTCTCGCATATCGTTGAGCACATACCGGAAAACTCGCCGTTGTGGTGGGGAGCAGAAAAACAGCAACATCTCTACGACCAAATGAGCCCAAGACACCAAACCGTTGTCAGGGAAAAACTCAACCAGCCGGAACACTTCTACGGTACGGTTTACCGGCGGATGCGCAAAGGCCAGCCCATGGCCGAGCTGAGGTCTGACGGCATTGCAGGGTGCCTGCGCACGCCTAGAGGTGGCTCCAGCAAGCAAATACTGGTGCGGGCGGGTCACGGCGGTTGGAAAGCCCGCCTGCTGACCCCACGGGAATATGCACGGCTACAAGGCGTCCGTGACAGTTTCTGGATGCCTGATAATGCCAACAAAGGCTATTTCGCCATGGGGGATGCGGTGTGCGTCCCTGTAATCCAGTACCTGTCAAAGCATGTTTTGAAGCCTGCTTACGGTGCTTGGAGAGAAATACAGCAAACAGCCATCGATGAAGTTGCAAGACACATGGCGGCTATGGGTGCAGTACGCTGAGATATAACCTTGAACGCCTGCCACTAAAATGCAGGGGGAACCTCTAAAAACCTGAGACCAAACACCCGCAATCCTCACTTGACCAGTGGT